>JANMJU010000171.1:0-30940 GCA_031371545.1 Chitinophagaceae bacterium | reverse complement strand
GGATACCATTTTTGTAAGGAGCGGAACCTATACCGTTACAACCTCAATAAGAATTACAAGACAGGGTACTGCAGCCAGGCATTATGTATTGACTGCCTATAAGCCGGACCTTGTCAACGCCAACTCAAGGCCGGTATTTGATTTTTCTGCTATGCAGGCTTCAAGTGGTAATATTGGCCTCAATATATCAGCAGCCAGTTACTGGGACATTTTTGGTATTGTCATCAAAGGTGCAGGTGATAATGGCATGATCATTCAAAATACATGTCATCACAACAAGATAGAGTTTTGTTCATTTACCCGTAACCGGGATAGTGGTTTTCAAATAAGGTCGGGCTCTCATCATTGCCTGATATTAAATTGCGACAGTTATGAAAATGCAGACCTGGGTGCAGGCACCACTTCATTTGGTGGTAATGCAGATGGCTTTGCACCAAAATTGGATGTAGGCGACAGCATTATTTTCAGGGGATGCCGGGCATGGATGAATTCGGATGATGGATGGGATGGCTTTTTAAAAACCATCGGTACTGCCTATCCTGATGGGATGACAACCATTTTGGAAGATTGCTGGGCTTTTCATAATGGCTATTACTGGTTAGACGGTTCCACCAATTCATCACAAAACGGCAATGGTTTTAAAATGGGCGGCAGTGCTGCAAAAGATGAAGCACATAATTTTGTTGTCACAAGATGTTTGTCATTCCGGAACAAAGCAAAAGGCTACGACCAAAACGGCAATGCAGGCTCTATGTACTTATATAATAATACAGCACACAGCAACGGCGATTACGATTTTGGGTTAAACAGTTCTTCGGTAACTTATGCACCCGGAGCGGTATTACAGGTAATTAACAATATATCTTTAGGGATAAAGGGTGCTACCATCCGGACAGGTTCGTCCGTAACAAAACTTACCAATAGTTTTGTCAATTCCAGCACCAGTACAAACTATGTTTCATTAGATTCGGCAGATGTAACGGTAATGCGTAGCCTTGATGGCAGCCTGCCGGACCTTAGCTACATGCACCTGCAAACTTCCCCTCCATCTGTCTATATTGATGCTGGCACAGCTTTGCCGTTAGTAACCTATCATGGTGCTGTTGGTATTCCTTACGAGGGTGCAGCACTGGATTTAGGAGCTTACGAAACTACTCCTGTTGCTACGGTGTCTTATACATTTACTGGAAATGGTAATTGGGATGATGCTTCCAATTGGCTCAACAGCAGCATGCCACCGGCAACGGTTCCAGCTGGCACACAAATTATTATCAACCCTGCTAATGGCGGCGAGTGCCTGCTGAATATACCTTACACTGTTTCGCCGGGTGCTGTATTTACTGTAATGGCTGGAAAAAATTTCAGAATTGCCGGCGACTTAAACATTGCTAACTAAGCAGCCATCAATAATGTCAGGGAGTAAAAATTTTACTGATCATACTGACATATCTTTATGGTTCATCTTACCTGTAAAGAAGGTATTTACATTCATTAATTTATGTTTAAAAATTCTTTATCCCGTTTCAGGCTGGTAGCATTTTTAGAAGGCTGTTCCTTTTTATTGTTTGCTGTTACCATGCCATTGAAATATATGATGGGCATGCCCAAACCCAACTACATTATTGGTATGCTGCATGGGTTTTTATTTTTATCGTACCTGGTTTTACTGATACAGGTTTCTGCAGCATACAAATGGCCTTTCAAAAAAATAGTGCTGTCATTTATCGCAGCACTCCTTCCGTTCGGAACATTTTATGCCAATAAAAATATATACCCGGAGCCGGTTAGTTAACGAAGCAGTCGTTTGTTTCCAGCTACCTGTGTTTGCTGTCTAAAGATAAAACAGGCTTTTTTCTTTTTCTAAAGAGCTAATGAATGCAGGGTATGCATACTATTACCAATATTCTCTGTACACTATTTACCCTAAATTTTCGTTCTCTTTCCAGAAAACCGTACCCCTGTGAAAAAAGCCCTTTACTTTTTAATAGCCTTTCTATGTGTACAAAACTTGTATGCACAACCTCAATACCAGGATTCGCTGGGTGTGCTGAAGGCACAGAAAGAAAATATCATCACAGCTGAAACCATCATCAATATTGAAAATCTTGGCACCAAGATTAACACTGCATTGCCGGAGCTGAGGCCAACTATTTCTGCTGATGGTAAACAGCTTTTTTTTATTTGCCAGAATCATCCAAGGAATACAAAATATGGCGAGGTGCCCAACTCACAGGATATTTGGTTTAGTGAAAAAGACAGTGCAGGCAACTGGAGTAAAGCAGTGCATTTAGGTTATCCGCTCAACACTTATTATTACAATGCCGTATTTTGGATTTCACCTGATAACAACCGCATACTGATACGCAATGCATTTGTAAACGGCGACTATGCCGGAAATGGTGTAAGCGTGTGTTACCTTAAAAAAGATGGCTATTGGAGCAAGCCCGAAATGCTGTATATAAAGAACTACGAAAAGTATGACCGTGGCCGTCAGAATGGTGCTGTGATGGCGAATAGCGGGCAGGCTTTATTGTTTTATATGAGTGAAGAAAAACAAGGATTGAACAATGATTTGTATGTAAGTTTTGTGCAGCCTGATGAAACATGGTCGGAACCAAAAAGCCTGGGCAAAAAAATCAACCTGAAAAATTACAATGAAACAACGCCTTACCTGGCACCCGATGGAGTCACTTTATATTTTAGCAGCAACCGGCCGGGAGGGCTTGGCTACAATGATATTTGGATGACGAAGCGGCTGGATGAAAGCTGGCAAAAATGGAGTGAGCCGGTAAATCTTGGCAGCCCCATCAATACAGCAGAGATGGATTGTTTTTTTACTATGGATGCCGGTGGCGAATATGCGTATATGAGTACAGAACTTGACTCACATGGGGAAAGCGATATTGTAAGAATCAAATTATTAGAAAGAGAAAAGCCAGATCCGGTGATGATGGTGAGTGGGAATGTGTACAATAAAAAAACAAACAAGCCACTAAGTGCTTCTCTGTTGTATGAAACATTGCCGGACGGAATATTAGCTGGCAATGGAATTAGCAATCCTACTGATGGGGCATTTAAAATTGTGCTGCCTTTTGATAAAAATTATTTGATCAGGGCCAATGCCGATCACTTTTTTGCCCAATCAGAAAATTTGAATTTGGATTCTTTAAGAAAATTGGGATACAAAGAAATTCATAAAGACCTGTACTTGGTGCCGATTGAAATTGGTGCTGTGGTGAGGTTGAACAATGTGTATTTTGATTTTGATAAATCTAATTTGCGGCCGGAGTCGTTTGTGGAACTGGACAGGGTGGTAAAAATGCTGGCAGATAATCCTGCAATAGAAATAGAGATGAGTGCTCATACAGACAGCCGTGGTTCTGATGATTACAATTTTAAACTCAGTGATAACAGGGCCAGGTCGGTGATGGAATATATTTTATCAAAAGGTATTGCCACCAGCCGTATCAGATCGCAAGGTTATGGCGAAACAAAACCTGTGGTACCAAACGATACCGATGAAAACAGGCAGCTCAACAGAAGAGTGGAGTTTACTATTTTGAAAAATTAGTTTTATTGAATGGTAAGATTTCCAACTATCCTGAATTTTTTTCCAGCAACTACAGTCATGTTGCTGGCGGTAGGAATCGTTTGATTGATATTTAAAACACATTCTCCATTGCCAAAAGGATAAATAACAATCTGGTCGCCATTGGCCAGCACAGCAGGTGGTATAATACTGTTGCTCCAGTTGGCCGGTACATTCCAGTTGCCTACGCCAGTAAATGTATAAATTGTACTAACACTGCTGTTGCACATTACATAATTCAGGTTTTGCCAAATTTTATCACACAATAAAAATGGCACTTCACCTTCGCCGGGGTCATCACCCATTCTTACTACCACCAATCCTTTTGATGCGGCGATGCTTACAATCTGCCCGTTCTTGCCAATGGCAGCATACATATCTGCCGGCGCTGCCGGGGCATAAGATCCGGGTAAAATAATTTGCGATGTCGGCACCATGTAAGAACCTTTTCCATTGAGCCAGCATAAATAGCCATAACCATAATTATACAACTGTGAAGTATTCAGCATCTGGCGGATGTAAGAAGTGTCATGCAATAAAGTATCCGTATTCCACTTAAATTTATTTTGAAGCAATAAACCAAACCTGGCCATGCTCCTGGGTTTGCTGTAAAATACATTGTCATAATCAACCGTAAACCAGGCACCGGTAATACCTGTTTTTATTTTCAATGCAGTCTGTGTGTAAGCATTAACCGGCTGGCCAGTGGCGGTGGTCAATACTTTTTCTAAAAGCGTGTAAGGGGCATTGTGATATGCCCATCTTGTGCCTGCAGGCGCAAAGTAACTTAAGCAGGGAGGAGTGGTGCAATGGTTGTCTGTCACGCCATCATCCAGGCCGGTTGTCATGGTAAGTTGATTCCTGATGTGAATGTTATTTTCCTGTGCCAATGTGCAGCTGGTCCATCCCTGGCCAAGGTATTTTGATGAAGTGTCGTTGATGGATAAGTAGCCATCTTCCTGTGCCTTGCCCACTAAAAAGCCCGTGATTGTTTTGCCTGCAGAAGCCCAGTACCAAACACTGTCTTTTGTAAAACTGCCAAAATATTTTTCCAGTACAATCTTACCGTCTTTTAATACAATAAATGCTTTTGAATTTTGCAGTTGCAAAAAATTATAGAGAGAGTCTATCCTGTTGGTACACCAGCCCAATGATGATGCAGCAACTGTATCCCAGGTTGCATTGTTATTGAGTGGTGGGAAATAAATGGATTGTGCTTTAGAAGCAGCACAAATGAAAATGATGATGACGGTAAATAATTTTTTTTTGATAAACAGGTATTTTAGTTAACGGTTATGATTTGAAATTAGGTAAAAAGTTTAGTGTGACTGATTTTTGTTTGAAAAATTAAGGTTGCCTTTCCAATTTTATATAAGCTGATCCTGCTTCAGCTATTTACTGCTAAATAAAATAAATCCTTGTTTACCAACCAATCCCCTATATTTGCAATGTGATTATAGCTCAATGAGCAGACCGTTTTACAGATAGATTCAATTTTTTACTTCTCCAACGTATTAGTTTTCTCTTCTTAAAATTTAGCCTTTAGTTACCATCACGGGTATTTTATTTTATTTATTTAACAATTTTAAGATTATGAACATTTACGTTTCAAATTTGAGTTTCAACACAAATGATGCTGAGCTTAACGAACTTTTTTCTCAATTTGGTGAAGTATCTTCTGCCAAAGTAATCATGGACAGAGAATCAGGCCGCTCACGTGGTTTTGGTTTTGTAGAAATGGCTTCTGAAGAAGAAGGTAAAGCAGCAATGACTGGTTTAAACAACAAAGAAGTAGAAGGAAGAGCAATGTCTGTTTCTGTAGCTAAAGAAAGAGAGGAAAGAACAGGCGGTGGAAGCCGTGGTGGATATTCAAACAACCGCAGCAGTGGCGGTGGTGGTAACAGATGGTAATTTCTAACTGATTATACTACATAAAAAAGAGCTCAACATGTTGGGCTCTTTTTTTATTTGTTTTCTATTCCTCTTCATAAAATTTCACTTTCTTTTCAGTCAAAAACTCTTTGATAACATCACTGTGGATGCACTGCCCGAGGTGAATAAAGGAATAATCTGAAACTGTTTTTTGTTTGTTGTTTACGGTAATTTCTTTGTCAACAATATCAAACCCCAAATGCAAATGTTTGGTGGAAAATTGCATACCGCATACTACACCCTCCTTATTAAATAACGGCCCGCCGCTTTGCCCCTTTAGTCCGGGAGTGCTTAACTCGATACCGTATAATTTATTATTCTCTGCCAAAAACCGGGTCACCATTCCTTCAATCGGGAACCTGGGGGAAGCATTGATACCGGTATTGGTCCATTCAATATCATCTGCAGCTTCATTGTATTTAAAATTGGTAAACTCCGGGAAAGGGAAGCCCAGCCTGCATAAAAACTCTCCCTGGTAAACCTGGGCAGGGCTTTTTTTAAAGATGGCGTAATCTTTATAGGCAAGGTTTTTAAAGCCTTCAAATTTTAGGATCGCTAAATCATATTCCGGGTGCAGGTGCCAGGTAAATCCCGTCATGCTGTCCACACAATCAAGAAAAGTATTTTTTATCTGTGTTACTGATTCACCTGTAAATTTATATTTCAGCTCCAGCCCTTTTACATTCATTTTGTATTTGTGATCCTTTGGCAGTCTGTCACGTTCCTGTTTAAAATTTGCATAGTTGATATTTAAACTTTCGGAAGCCGCCAGTAATTCAATTACATGTTTGCAGGTAATGGCATATCCTTCTTCATTTATAAAAAAAATAGTGGCTGCCCCGGGAATGATCTGCTTGCCTGCATAGGTTCTGGTAATGGTATGAACCGGCCTTGTAAAGTTGGCTACTTTTTCTATCGCTGCTCTAAACATGGATTATTGTTTTAAAATAGTATTTAATCAGCTGGAAATTTAAACTTTTAAATTCAGGAAGCATTTTTTTATTGCCGGCTTTCCTGCATTTTTTTTGCCAGCGGCAGCGAAAAAATCTGTAGCCCATTTATTCCAGCTTTGATTTTTAGCGTTTAATTTTCGCTCTATTTTGATAAATTTATAGAATGAAATGGTTGCTGTTTATTGGACTGTTAATTTATTGGAGTGTTACTGCAAAAGCACAGGACAATAATGATTACTCATTCATTGACAGCAAAGCTTTACAAATACCCAATGCTGCAACTTATTCCACTGCTGCAATAGCAGATTATATGCAGGCTAATTTTAAAACAGATAAAGAAAAAATCAGGGCTATTTACAGGTGGGTTACTGCCAATATCCGTTACAGTAAAGACAGTATGTTTTACCGATTTTGGGGCGAAGATCCGGAACGAAAATTATCTTCTATTTTAAAAACAAGAAAAGGTGTTTGTGAAGACTATGCAACCTTGTTTTCCAATCTCGTTTTAAAATGCAGCATTCCTTCTTTTGTGGTATCGGGGTTTACAAAAATAGCTGGCGTTAACAATTCTGCAGGGCATAGCTGGTGTGCTGTGTATGCAGATAAGGAGTGGTTGCTTTGCGATCCCACCTGGGATGAAGGTTTCAGCAATGAAGCTCATTATTTTTTAGTACAGCCATCACAGTTTATTGAAACACATTTTCCATTTGATCCACTCTGGCAATTGCAGGAACATCCTGTCAGACACAAAGAATTTCGCAGGGGTTATGCCCGTTCTAAAAACGATGAGGCTGTTTTTCATTATGCTGATTCTGTAAATTCTTTTCTGCTTCTCGATACATTGCAGCAACAGGAAGCTGCATCCAGGAGAATGATACAGGCTGGCCTGGATAATGAAAGCCTGGAAACATGGTATACTTACAATCAAATGAAAATTGCCATTGTGTACCAGGAAAATGATATGACAATATTCAATGCTGCCGTGGCAGATTTGAATAAAGCCAAATCACTGTACAATGATTTTGTTCAATATCGCAATAACCGATTTGTGCCGACAAGGCCGGATGCAACCGTCAATGCAATTTTTAATTCTATAGACAGCCAGCTTTTGGCTGCCAATAAAAAAGTAAACAGCGTTGGAAAGAGAGGAGAAAATTACCAGTACGATACAGAGGCACTAAAGAAAAATTTGGATGAGCTGGCAACAAAAGTGCAGGAGCAAAAGATTTTTTTTAAAAAATATTTAGCTGCCAATGCCACTGACAGGCCGAAATTATTTTATCAGTAACAAGCCGGGTGAAAACTTTTCTATTAAATTTTTAGAATACTCGTTTTAGTTAATTATCTTTCATTTATCATCCACTCCTTTGTAATTCCGCTTTAACCTTCCCGCCAATTCAATTTTCAGTTCGGTGAAAAAACCTGAATTCGAGTAAAAGACGGTGCCATACAAATGGTTTTGTGAGTAAGAAAAATATATCCCGGCAGTAAAAATTTATTTTACCAAATCTAATAACATGCAGCCTTCAATTAATCCTGATCAAAAACGAATTGACTCCATCGATATACTCCGTGGCATTGTAATGGTGATTATGGCACTGGATCATGTGAGAGATTTTTTTCACATCGAGGGCAATACAGATGACCCGTTAAATTTGGCAACCACCACCCCGATATTATTTTTTACCCGGTGGATAACACATTTTTGTGCACCTGTTTTTGTATTTCTGTCGGGCACTTCTATTTATTTGCAAAGCTTACGCAAAACTAAAAAACAACTCAGCCTGTTTTTAATTAAACGGGGCTTGTGGTTAGTTGTTGCGGAAGTATTGATTGTTTCACTGGGTCTTACATTCAACCCTTTTTATAATTTTATTTTGCTGCAGGTTATTTGGGCTACTGGTATCAGTATGTTTCTGCTGGGTTTAATTATCCGCCTGCCCTATAAGTTTATTTTAGCCCTGGGTTTAATAATTGTACTGGGCCATAATTTGCTGGATATTCCGGAAGCTGCACCCGGCTTCAAGGCTGGTTTTTGGTGGGATTTATTCCATCACGGGCAGTTTGCTATTTATCCATTTGCTTCCAATCATGTCATTGCTATCATGTATCCGTTTGTTCCCTGGTTTGGGTTAATGCTGATGGGCTATAGCGCTGGTGTTTTCTTTACCCAGCAATACCACCCGGAACAGCGGCGGAAAATTTTAATCCGTTTGGGCATATCAGTAATCGTACTTTTTGTAGTGGTACGGTTCATTAATATTTATGGTGATCCTTTTGCCTGGGCTTCGCAAAAAAATGGGTTCCTTAGTTTTTTGGCTTTTATCAAAGCACATAAATACCCACCGTCCCTTTTATATATGTGTATGACCATTGGGCCCGCTTTACTTTTTTTAGCATTGATAGAAAAAGTACAAAATAGATTTACCAATACCATGCGTATCTATGGCAGAACAGCTTTCTTCTATTACCTTATTCATTTTTACCTGATACACTTTATTTGCATGATCTTGTTTTTTACAAGAGGGCATTCTATGCAGGATGCCGTTAATTCCATGAAAAATTTGCCTTTTATGTTTACAATTCCCGGCGAGGGATACAGCCTGTGGATTGTTTATTTTATTTGGCTTGCTGTTGTCATTTCATTATATCCTTTGTGCAAATGGTACGATCAATATAAAACCAGCCACAGGGAAAAATGGTGGCTGAGTTATTTGTAATAAGCCTGCCCTTAGTGACTAATTTATCGGCAGTTAAATAAAAATGAAAAGAGAAACTTATCTTACAAATTAAACATAAACCGACTTTGTTGTGATGACCAAAAAATATAAAAGCGACCGTGTGGAATGGAAACATGTACTGAATTTTAAAAATCTTTTACTCATTTTTTTTGGCACCGGCCTTGCAGTGCTGGCCATGAAAGGCTTTATGATTCCCAATCGTTTCATGGATGGCGGCATTACCGGTATATCTATTTTACTCCACGAAATATTTCACATCAACATTAGTTTTTTAGTTGTCATTTTAAATGTGCTCTTTATTTATTTAGGCTACCGGCGCATTGGAAAAACGTTCGCTGTGCAAACTACCATTGCGGTAGTCTTACTTTCTATCGGGTTGCTGTTTATTGATATTAATCCCATCACCAGCGATAAATTGCTGATAGCAATTTTTGGGGGCATCCTCATTGGTACCGGTGTGGGCCTTGTTATCAGGGGCGGCGGTGTGATAGATGGTGCCGAAGTAGTGGCCGTATTTACAAAACGCAGAACAGGTTTTTCCAACAGTGAGATCATCATGCTTTTTAATACCATCATTTTTTCTGTAGCGGCTTTTCAGTTCGGTATCGAAACAGCCATGTATTCCATCATCACTTATTTTACTGCCACCCGGGCCACCAATTATGTGGTGGATGGAATTGAAGAATTTACAGCCATGAATATCATCTCTTCACAACAGGAAGAAGTAAAAAGTTTTTTAGTAAACGAATTGGGAAAAGGCATTACTGTTTTCAAAGGAGAGAGAGGATACCTGCCCGGAAGTTTTGACATCAGGATTGATTGTGAAATCATCGTAACCATCGTTACCCGGTTAGAAATAAAACAAATACAGGATGCTTTAATGACAATAGATCCTAAAGCATTTGTGTATGTGCAAAGCATTAATGAAGCAACCGGTGGTATTTTAAAAGCAAAGGCTCATGCAAAGTAAACTGCTCCATTTTATTATTACCAACATATTCAGTATCACTGATACTGCCAGATAGTTTTTGCTGTTGATTTTTTTAGTGATATAAATAATAGTTGATACCTTATAGAGAAGACTAATGGGAATTTTATGTGCTGCCGGTTAGCAAGAAAAAGAAAATAATCAGCGAATATAAATGATCAATAATGAAAAAAATAATGTCTTCTAAAAGACCGGCACTTCATAAAATAACATACCAATGAGTGAAGAAAAAATGATTGCTCAAAAAAAATATCTTCTCGTCAAAAGAATTGAGTCCATTGATCTGCTCCGTGGTATTGTCATCATTATTATGGCACTGGATCATGTGAGGGATTATTTTCATGCAGATTATTTTTATTACAATCCCACCGATATGACGAAAACAAATGCAGCCGTTTTTTTCACCCGTTGGATAACAAATTTTTGTGCACCCGTATTTGTTTTTCTAGCAGGCACTTCTGCTTTTTTGATTGGAGAACGAAAAACTAAAAAAGAACTTTCTTTCTTTTTATTAAAACGTGGATTGTGGTTGTTACTGCTTGAAACTGTTGTCATCAATTTTGCCTGGAGTTTCAATCCATCGTATCCATTTTTCAGATTGCAGGTAATTGGCACGTTGGGATTGTGTATGGTGATATTGTCGGTGCTCATTTACCTGCCATCCAAATTTATTTTGGTAATTGGCCTGCTCATTTTATTTGGACATAATTTATTGGATAGTATTGTAGTGACAGGCAATAGCCTAAAAGATTTTTTGTGGGGCGTATTGCATCAACGCAAAAGGTTTTCCATCGGGGGAAAGTTGATAGGAACCGGTTATCCAATTATTCCCTGGATGGGCATTATGGCATTGGGTTATTGCTTTGGTGCTTTGTATAAAAAAGGAATGGATGCAGCACTGCGGAAAAAATATTCATTTATCATTGGAAGTTCAGCCATCGTTTTGTTCCTGTTGCTGAGAGCAATAAACAGGTACGGTGATATGGCTCCCTGGGCTGCACAATCATCTTCCATCCTTACCATCTGTTCATTTTTAAATGTTACAAAATATCCCCCATCCTTGTTGTATTCACTCAGCACACTTGGCCCTGCATTGATTGCACTGGCATTGCTGGAAAAACCTTTGAACCTGCTGGGAACAATGGTTATCAGGATTGGCAGGGTACCACTTTTCTTTTACATCCTTCACCTGTTCCTTCTTCACGGGCTGGCGCTTATTGCGGTAGTATTAAGCGGAAGGCCGTGGACGGATATGATCTCCATCACCAACATCAATGCAAAAGACAGTCCCTGGCTGCAGGGGTATGGTTTTTCATTGCTGGGAACTTATGGTGTTTGGATGCTGGTAGTGCTGTTGCTTTATCCGCTTTGTAAATGGTATGATAAATATAAAACGAACCACAAAGAAAAATGGTGGCTGAGTTATTTATAATAAATAACCTATTATATAAACCTTCTTCAAAATGACAATACTTACTAAAAGCAGGATACCTTCCATTGATTTTCTCCGTGGCGCTATTATGATCATTATGGCATTGGACCATGTTCGGGATTATTTGTATTCCGGCTCATTTTACTACAATCCGCTTGACCTTGATAAAACAAGCGGGGCATTATTTTTTACAAGATGGATCACTCATTTTTGTGCACCCGTATTTATGTTACTCGCCGGTACTTCGGCTTTTCTTATGGGGCAAAAGAAAACAAAAAAAGAGCTATCGGTCTTTCTTTTTAAACGTGGTTTATGGTTAGTGTTTCTCGAAATGATTGTAGTGAATTTTGGCTGGAATTTTAATATTCAGTTCCCTGCTTTTTTCTTTATTACCATTTGGGCATTGGGTGTAAGTATGATAGTGCTTGCAGGATTAATTCATTTACCCAAAAAACTGATCCTTGCATTTTGTATCCTGTTGGTGGCAGGTCATAATCTTTTAGATACTGTTCATATAACAGGTAATACCATGCCTGCATTCGGCTGGTCGATATTACATGAACAACAATTTTTTATCTGGCATAGCGAAATGTTTTTAGTAGGTTATCCTGTTATTCCATGGATTGGTGTAATGCCGCTGGGTTATCTGTTGGGAGAATTATATGCAACCGGATATGCTGCTGAAAAAAGAAAAAAGAATTTATTGATGCTTGGCATTGGGGCTATTGTGGTATTTGTGGTACTGCGGTTTAGCAACCTTTATGGCGATCCTGTAAAATGGACAACACAGAAAGATAGTTTTTTCACTTTCCTCTCTTTTCTTAATGTTACCAAATACCCGCCTTCTTTATTATATATTTTAATTACGCTTGGGCTCGCCCTTTTATTTCTTGCCTTTACAGAAAAATTAAATGGCGCTGTAGTAAAAGTCGTTTCTGTGTATGGCCGTGTGCCCATGTTTTACTACCTCATTCATATTTATGTTATTCATTTAGTAGCACTGGTTGCATCTGCAATACTACCCGGACAGGACTGGAGCATTTGGTTATTGAAAGAACCAATTTGGTTTACCAAAGACCTGCGGGGTTATGGATTTTCATTGCCGGTTGCTTACCTCTTTTGGATTACCATTGTTGCTGCATTGTATCCTTTATGCAAATGGTACGATAAATACAAACAAGCACATAAAGAAAAATGGTGACTCAGTTATTTGTAACATTAATTAATTAATTATTAAACCTAAACTTTAAAAACAATGAACAAGCAATCGAAATCTCTTGCGCTGATTGCTGTAATAACTATTACATTCCTAAGTTGCGGCCAGCCACCAAAAGAAACACGAAAAGAAACAACTCTTGCAACTGCAGCAACAGAAACACCTGAGTATTTTTTGCTGAGGCCAAAAGTTGAAAAAGAGTATGGCTATTCCCATGCTGTAAAAATTGGAAATGATATTAAAATATCAGGTGCCGTCAGTATGGATGATAACGGGATTTTAATTGCCCCGGGCAACCTGGATCAGCAGATGAAAAACTGCTACAGCGACCTGGAAAAAATTTTAAAACATTATGGCTGCAGTTTTGATGATGTAGTGGTTGAAAATGTTTTCACCACCAATATGCAGGAGTTCATTAAAGTTTCTGCCTACCGCAACTCCGTTTATAAAAAACAATTTCCCACAGGAACCTGGCTCGAAGTAAAGGGATTGGCATTGCAGGGGCAGTTGATTGAGATAGACATGGAGGCACATAAAGCAAAATAATTGTAAGACCTCTTTGTGTAAAAACTGCTGAGGTCTTTTTTAATATGCATTACTTTAATACAATCAATGATGAAAAAAATAATCTTGCTGGTAACAGCATTAGTAAGCAGCAGCCTGCTGATGGCACAGGACAGCATCGCTTTTAATTTCACCTTCAACCACATGGCACTTTCTGTAAAAGATGTGAATCGCTCTGCTGAGTTTTACAAAAAAATATTTCAGTTAAAGGAAATTATCAACCGCTCTGCAATTGAAGGTATCCGGTGGATTTCGTTGGGTGAGGGTAAAGAGCTGCACCTGATATCGGTAGTAAAAGAAGCCGTAATCATTAACAGGGCAGTACACCTGGCATTGGCCACACAAAATATTGATGCATTTGCAAAAAGGCTGGAAGACTTTAAGATTGCTTATTCTGATTGGAAGGGGACACCCAATACAATTAACAAAAGAGCAGATGGGGTAAAGCAGATTTATTTTCAGGATCCCGATGGCTATTGGATTGAAATAAATAATGGCTATACTGCAAGCCCGGTTGAACAAATAAAAAACGAAGTATGGCAACTGGAAGAGAATTACTGGAAAT
Organism: Chitinophagaceae bacterium; assembly: GCA_031371545.1. Classification (GTDB taxonomy): domain Bacteria; phylum Bacteroidota; class Bacteroidia; order Chitinophagales; family Chitinophagaceae; genus Ferruginibacter. The sequence goes on along the minus strand of JANMJU010000171.1, from coordinate 16,960 downwards.
ATGTTGCTGAACAAAACCTGCAGGCTTACCTCACCCTATGGGATGATCAATTTATTGGTTATCCCGGCAACAATATCATCACTGCCAAAGACCATATTACTGACTGGATAGGCAATTTGTATAAAGACAAAAACCGCCATTTTAAAACTGAGTTGATACGGAAAGTGGAAAATGTTTTTGGTGATATTGTGATTGTATTGTACGATGTGAACTATACCTGGATGAATGAAAAAAACGAAGTGATTGAAAAGAAGTATAGCAAAATCACCCACACCTGGAAAAAAACTGATAAAGGTTGGCAGATCATTGGCGGCATGGGGGCGAATAAGTAAGGATCAATTTGAATAAATAATGGGAGCAAAGAAAACTATCAAAAAATTAGAGAAAAACAAACCTGAATAAAAATGAAAAAGCTCACACTATGTTTACTGCTTTTTTCCTGCGCCTTAAACGCATACAATCAACCATTACCAGACAGTACCAAAGTAAAATATTACGCTGCAAAAGCTGACAAAGAAAAAGGGAAATGCCTGCTGGACTACTTCAGGGGGCAGGTGTTAAACGATACTAAAACAAAAGCGAATATACTTTTATTGAAAAGCTGGTTCGAAAAACAAAATGATAATACTGGTATAAATTATACCAATCTTGGTCTTGCAATGATTTTAGAAAAGAATGGTGACTTTCCGGGTTCACTTAACCTGCTGTTTTCGGTATTGCCGCAATTTGAACAACGTAAAGATAGTTTTGGAATTTTCAACACCTACAGGATAATCGGCGCCACTTATATGTCGGCCAAAGATTATGAACAGGCCGCAAAATATTCAAAAAGGGAAATTGATTTTGCAAAAAATGATAAGCACCTTTTATCAAGAATATATAACGGAATCGCTTGTATATATGGTGAAGGCAAGATGCCAGATTCAGGAATGTTGTATGCAGAAAAAGCAGTTAAAATGGATGGTGAATTGAAGAATGATTATCAGCTTGCAATTTCCACCAGTACACTTGGTGAAAATTATATTGCCGCCGGAGAGCATGATGTTGCATTACCTTTCTTAAGAAGAAGTGCCGGATATTATAAACGAAATGGCGCCCCGTCGCCCTACATGGATGCTTATCTAAAAAATGATTTTGCGGAGATTTTTCTTGCCACAAAAATGTACGACAGCTCAAACTATTATTCACGCCAGGCACTTTTATTATCTGTTCCTCTTGATATTAAAGATCAAAGCATGCGTTCCTATGAATATTTATATAAAAGTTTTGAACAAACCAATCAGCAGGATAGCCTCAACAAATATTTCCGTTTGACTATGCTTACCAAAGATTCACTTCTCAGCCTTGAGAAAGTTAAAAGTATTCAAGCCCTTACTTTCCAGGAACAGTTGCGGCAACAGGAAGCAGAAGCAGAAAAAATAAAAGCAGCAGAAGAGCGTCATCAAAATATTCAATACGCAATACTTGCATTTGGTATCATCACCCTCATCATTCTTTTTTTATTACTCAGCAGGCGCATCATCACCAATACAAAAATGATTGAGTTTCTCGGAGCGGTTGCGTTGTTGATTGTGTTTGAATTTCTTAACCTTTTGCTGCATCCTTTTTTAGAAAGGGTGACACATCATTCGCCTTTTTTGATGCTGCTGGCATTGGTTTTTATAGCTGCTTTGCTGGTGCCGCTACATCATAAATTAGAACATTGGGCTACACACAAATTAGTGGAAAAGAATAAAACAATAAGATTGGCAGCAGCAAAAAAAACGATTGAACAATTAGAAAAAGATAACAACCAAAACAACTAGCCATGCAGGAAAATCTGAAACGTACTATTGGAGTTTTTGGGCTGGCTTGTGCTGTAGTCAACATCACTGTTGGTACCGGCATATTTGTGTTGCCTGCATTGGTGGCCGAAAATTTAGGCGCTGCTGCCATTGTTTGTTTTTTTATTTGTGGCCTGCTGATATTTTTAATTGCCTTGTGTTTTGCCGAAGTTGGCAGCAAGGTAACTGTTAGCGGAGGCACATACGCTTATATTGAAAATGCTTTTGGCCCCTTTGCCGGGTTTTTAGCCAACAATATATTCTGGTTTGGTTCCTGCGTATTATCCGATGCGGCACTGGCCAATGCGCTGGCAAAAACACTCAGTTATTTTTTACCTGTTTTTGATTCTGCTGTTTTCCGGCCGGGTTTTTTTTTATTGTTATTTGGCGGGCTGGCTTTTATTAATATTCGTGGTTCAAAACAGGGAGTACGCTTTATTGTGTTTACAACCATTGCCAAACTCATTCCGCTTTTATTATTGGTAGCTTTTGGTACAGGACATATAACAGCAGAAAATTTACAATGGAAACATGCACTCACCCTAAATAATATCGGCGCCTCAACACTTGTTTTATTTTATGCATTCCTCGGTATTGAAAGTGCTGTAACCAATAGCGGAGAATTTAAAAACCCCGCTAAAACAGTTCCCCTCGGTATTTTAGGCGGCCTTTCTTTTGTACTGATCCTCTACATAGCTATTCAATTAGTTACCCAGGGAATTTTAGGTGATCAGCTGGTTAATTTTAGAGAAGCCCCTCTTACGGAAGTTTCAAAAATACTATTCGGAAGTTTTGGTAGTATACTTATCGTTACAGGTACTGCAATTGCAATACTTGGATCATTAAGTGGTGAAATACTGGCTATTCCCAGGGTATTGTTTGCAGGTGCAAGAGATGGTATTTTACCAAAGGCTTTATCAAAAGTGCACCCACAGTTTTTTACACCGCATATTGCCATTATTGTGTATGCAGCTTTAGGCTTTTTGTTTGCGGTGTTTGGAGGTTTTAAACAACTCATTATTTTGGCAAGTGCAGCTACCCTATTAATTTACCTGGGCGTGGTGCTGGCCACCATAAAATTTCGGTTTAAAAAATTGGCCGTTGCTGAAAAAACATTTACCATTCCTGGTGGAATTATTATTCCGTTAATTGCCACTGCAATAATCATCTGGCTGCTTTCCAATTTATCAAAAGAAGAAATTATTGGCATTGGCATATTTATTTTAGTACTTGCCTTTATCTTTTTAATAATGAAAATGATTAAGGATAAAAAAAGATACAATTTGAAGTAAAGAAGGAAATAGCGGCAGAATTTGAAAAGGCTAACATCAAAAAAGATGAGTAACTTTCTTTAACTGTAAAAATACAGCAGCAGGCATATTATTATCCTTCATTCCAACTTATTTAATAATAACATGAACAGTAAACAGGAACAATTGCTAACAGCCAGAAATGCAGCACTTGAAAAAGAGCTGGCAGCAAAAAACCGGGAACTGGAAATAGAAGCAGCATTGGAAGAAGTACGGAGCCGTACCATGGCCATGAAAAAAAGCGAGGAACTGTCAGAAACTGCGGCCGTTCTTTTTCAGCAGTTCAAAGAATTAGGTGAAGCGCCCGATCAAATTACGATCGGCATTATAAATGAAGAAGACCGTGTTATTGAATTTCATGTTACACAACACGGAAGGAAAGACGACACGATGCATAAAGCAAGTATTGATGAACCCATGTTGATGCATAAACTATTTGTTGCCTGGGGTGCACAAAAAAAATCTGTTATTGTACATCTTACCGGAAAGGAATTGAATGATTATGTGCAATACAGAAGTGAATTAAGCGGACTTCCGGTAAAGCAGGAAGATTTGAAAGGGCACAGGTATGTACATGCAGGTATATTTTCAAAAGGATTAATTTCTATTTCTACACCCGACCCACGGACAGAAGAAACCGTAAAATTATTAGAACGGTTTGCCGCAGTATTTGATGGCACCTATACCCGTTTTCTCGATTTACAAAAAGCAGAAGCACAAACAAGAGAAGCAAAGATTGAAACAGCATTGGAAAAAGTGAGAAGCCGTTCCATGGGTATGCAAAAAAGTGAAGAGCTCAAAGAAGTAATTCAAGTGGTGTATGAACAATTCGTTCACTTAAATATCCATATCGAACATACAGGATTTGTTGTGGATTATAAGGCAAAGGGTGATTGGCATTTTTGGATAGCTGACAAGCAAAAAATTCCCGCTAAAATAACGCATCCTTATTTTGATTCAATATGGGCTGATAGCTTTAATGAAGCCAAAGAAAAGGGAATAGATTTATTTACCACCCATCTGAATTTTGAAGAAAAAAACAAATTCTACCAGGATCTTTTAAAGCATATTCCCGGATTGACGGAAGAAGCGAAGGAATTTTATTTTAGTTGCCCGGGCCTTGGGGCATCCACTGTATTGTTAGAAAATGTTGCCCTGTATATCGAAAATTTTTCTGGCACTCCTTATTCAGATGAAGAGAATAACATCCTCCTACGGTTTGGAAAAGTATTCCAGCAAACCTATACCCGTTTTCTTGATCTGCAAAAAGCAGAAGTACAGGCAAGAGAAGCACAAGTTCAATTAGCATTAGAAAGAGTGCGTGCAAAAACAATGGCAATGCAGCATAGTAATGAATTACCTGAAGCAGCTAATTTATTATTTCAGCAGGTGCAGGCATTGGGCATGCCGGCATGGAGTGCAGGTTATTGCATTTGGGATGATGATAAAAAAGCAATCACACTCTGGATGAGTAGTGAAGGTGTATTGCAACCGCCGTTCAAAGCACCACTAACAGAAGACCCTTCTTTTATTCACATGCAGGAAGCAGATCAGCGGGGAGAAACATTTTATGTAGAAGGAGTCGGTGGTAAAGAATTGGCGAAGCATTATAAATATATGCGTAAACTACCTGTAGTAGGTAAAATTTTAGATTCAATTATTGATGCCGGTCATCCGCTGCCCACTTTCCAGATATTTCATTGTGTTTATTTTTCGAAAGGCTTTCTATTATTCATCACTTACGAGCCAGTGCCCGAAGCTCACGAAATTTTTAAACGATTTGGAAAAGTATTTGACCAAACCTATACCCGTTTCCTCGATCTGCAAAAGGCCGAGGCACAGGCAAAAGAAGCAAAGATTGAAGCCGCATTGGAACGTACCCGTACACAAAGCATGATCATGCAGCATTCAAAAGAGCTGGATGATACCTTACGGGTTTTTCACGAACAGGTTCAATTACTTGGTATTGATTCGGCATTTTCTTTTTTATGGCTGCCAGATGAAGAGAAAGAGAAACATATTTTCTGGGCTATCTGGCAAGAGAATGAAAACGGTTCAACGGTTTTTAAAAACAAAGCCATTAATTATCCGCTTGACAGGAATGAACCTGCTACCAAACAATGCCTTATTGATTGGAAAAGCGGTGAGCCTGTTGTTTCCTACGCTGTACCACCTGAAGGAGTGGAAAATTATTTTGCCGCCTGGCAGGAACTGATTAATGGCGTTGAGACATTAACACCTGAAAATTTCCGTGGCGGATTATATTATGTAGAAGCATTTATGAAATATGGCTGCTTTGGTGTAATGGTACAAATAGATTTAAACCAGGAAGAAAAAAAGATACTTCGACGCTTTGCAATTGAATTTGAACGTACCTATACCCGTTTCCTCGATCTGCAAAAAGCAGAAGCGCAGGCAAGAGAGGGGCAGATAGAATTAGGACTGGAGAGAGTGAGAGCAAGAGCTATGGCCATGCAAAAATCTGAAGAGCTAAGTGAATTGGTAGCTGTTTTATTTGAAGAGCTCACAAAACTTAATTTAATCCTGTACCGCTGTATCATCTGGATTTTTAATCCTGATACTTTATCTGCAAGGATATGGATGGCCAATTCAGAAGATAAAAAAAATGCAGAAAGTTATTTTATCAAACAATTAAATCATCCTTACTACAAAGCAATTATAAACGGGTGGAAAGAAAAAAATCCTAAATGGGTTTATGTTTTGGAGGGAAATGAAAAAAAATCAATCGATCAGTTGCTGCTGCATGAAACAGAACTTTCCCGCCTTAGCGAAGCAGTGAAAACCGGAATTTTATCATCAACACATACAATTATTTCTGGCTCATTCAATAATTTTGGTTTCATAGAAGCCTCCGGGCCGGTGCAACAGTCAGATGAACAACTTGATATTTTAAGCCGGTTTGGAAAAGTTTTTGATTTAACCTATACCCGTTTTAATGATTTGAAACAGGCAGAAGCACAGGCAAGGGAAGCTCAAATAGAAGCTTCGCTGGAACGTATCCGTTCGCAGGCAATGATTATGCGTAAATCGGAAGAGCTGATTGAAGTTTGCAAAACATTATTGACAGAGCTGCAGCACCTCGGTTTTGAAAATATCCGCAACACACAAATTGCCATTGCCAACGATGCCAAGGGCAGTTACATGAATTACGATTACTATAATAATGGTATCAGTTTCGTTGGCGAAATATTATACAACAGCCACCCCTTCATTGCATCGCTGGCAAAAAAAATGCGGCAGAATAAAGAAGCATTTATTACTGTAACGGTTGAAGGAGCAGAGCTGGATGACTGGCGCAATCATTTGAAAAATTTAATTCAACGGCCTGCACCCAAACTGGATGCAGCCACTTCTCTTAATTATTATTATTATTCCATTGGCCCGGGCGGATTAGGTTTTTGTACTTATACTCCATTGAATGAAGAGGCGATGAATGTATTGAAGCGATTTAAAAATGTATTTGAACTCACCTACCAGCGGTATACTGATGTAGAACTGGCCATGCAATATGGCCGCCAGGCCGAACAGGATTTAATAAAACTGCAAACAGAAAAGAAAAGAGCAGAAGATGCATTGACTGAATTACAGGCTACACAAAAGCAACTGATACAATCCGAAAAAATGGCCAGCCTTGGTGAATTGACTGCAGGTATTGCACATGAAATACAAAACCCATTAAACTTTGTAAACAACTTTAGCGAAGTAAACAGCGAGTTAATTAAGGAATTAAAGAGTGAAGTAATTAATGGTAACATGAATGAGGTGGCTGCACTGGCAAATGATATTGAATCCAATTCGGAAAAAATAAATCACCATGGCAAACGTGCCGATGCAATTGTAAAAGGAATGCTGCAACACAGCCGCAGCAGCAGTGGAAACAAAGAGCCAACAGATATCAATGCTTTGTGTGATGAATACATCCGTCTTTGCTATCATGGATTAAGAGCAAAAGACAAATCATTTAACGCAACAATAAAAACTGATTTTGATAATTCAATAGGAAAAGTAAATATCATTCCGCAGGATATTGGAAGGGTGATATTGAATTTACTCACCAATGCTTTTTATGCAGTGGATGAAAAAAAGAAATTAAACATTCCCGGTTATGATCCAACTGTTACCGTCAGCACGGGGCTTTTGACTCCACCTTCGGGGGGCACGGGGGCTGAAATAAAAGTTGCGGATAACGGCAACGGCATCCCTCAAAAAGTATTGGATAAAATTTTTCAGCCCTTCTTTACCACCAAGCCCACCGGGCAGGGAACGGGTGGGGGATTATCATGGAGTTATGATATTGTAAAAGCACATGGCGGTGAAATAGAAGTAGAAACGAACGAGGAAGAAGGAACTTCCTTTATTATTAAATTATAGAAAATGAATGACCAAATAGGAATAGAAAAACAAATCATGCTAATCCACGATTTGTTTTGGGATGCGTTGGCAAAAAGAGATCCGGTTACAAGATTTTCCTTTTGTACGGATGACATAACATTTATTGGATCAGGTTTAGATGAGCGGGCAGAAAATAAAATCGCCTACATTGAAATTAATAAAAAAGGGGTTGAGCAATTTCCTAATCCTTTTAAAATCGAATTTCTATGGAAACGGTTATCTGTTTTTAGCAATACAGCATGGATTGAATCTGAAGTTGTATGGGCTCAGGAAATTAATGAACATATGATAAAAGAACGGTTGAGAAATACTACGATATTAAAATATGAAAATAACAAATGGCTGATTGCCCATGTTCATGGCTCTGCTCCGGATTACAGGCTGCAGGGGGGAGAGTACATGACCAATTCAGATACGATAATTAGAAACAATGAATTGGAAAGACAAGTATATGAAAGAACAGATGAATTAAATAAAACTTTACAAAATCTTAAAGCTGCTCAATCCCAACTCATTCAATCCGAAAAAATGGCCAGCCTTGGTGAACTCACCGCAGGCATTGCACATGAAATTCAAAACCCGTTGAACTTTGTAAATAATTTTAGTGAAGTGAATAAAGAATTGATTGGAGAAATGAAAGTAGAAATTGATAAAGGTAACTTAGAAGAAGTTAAGTTAATAGCAAATGACATCGAATCAAACGAAGAAAAAATAAATCATCATGGCAAGCGTGCCGATGCCATTGTAAAAGGAATGCTGCAGCATTCAAGAAGCAGCACTGGCGCAAAGGAGCCAACCGATATCAATGCTTTGTGCGATGAATATTTACGGTTGAGTTATCATGGCTTAAGAGCAAAAGACAAATCATTCAATGCAACGATGAAAACTGATTTTGATAATTCAATTGGAAATATAAATATCATTCCACAGGATATTGGAAGAGTGGTGTTGAATTTACTGACGAATGCTTTTTATGTAGTGGATGAAAAAAAGAAATTAAATATTCCCGGTTATGAGCCAACTGTTACCGCTAGTACAAGGCTTTTGAACCCTCCTTCGGGGGGCAGGAGGGCTGAAATAAAAGTCAGTGATAACGGCAACGGCATCTCACAAAAAGTATTAGATAAAATTTTTCAACCTTTCTTTACTACCAAACCAACAGGTCAGGGAACCGGATTGGGATTGAGTTTGAGTTATGATATTATTACTAAGGGGCATGGAGGAGAATTGAAAGTGGAAACAAAGGAAGGAGAAGGGAGTGAGTTTAAAATCATCCTTCCGGCAAATACTTAAAGTGCCATTGCATAGGTATTTATTCAAACAGTGGCATTCTTGCCAAATCCGGTATGGCAGATTCACAAAACAAAAGTCCCAGCCCCACTTCGCCTTTGTAGAGGCTGTTGTTATCATCCATCGGCGATGCAATATTTTTTATAATGGACTGTTTTGTTTTTTGCACGGCTTCTAAATATTTTTTATCGCCGGTAATTTTATACAATGCCATCATTGAGTAAGCCATGCCACTTAAACCACAACAAAGATTGTTGTTGTAGTGCGGCAAATTGATAATGCCATTTGAAAGCGCTTCTGCCAAATTCAAAAATTTAGCATCATTAAAATGTTTATACAACAGCACCAACAAAAAAATATGTCCGGCGTTTCCGTTGCACCATCCCGGCCACGAATTTTTATTGGCTTGCGAAAGCGGCCAGTAAATTAAATGATCCTTCTTTACCGCACAGGCCATCAGCTCATCAACACGATGATTAAAATTTTGTGGCAATGCTGTGCCTGTGTTAGTACACCAGTGCAGTGTGGCATACAGCAGCCCCGACCATCCGTGGGCAATACCAAAATAATTGATATTGTTGGCAACATTCATGGCCGGTTCTTTATCTGCCCCTGTCCATATTTCCTCCAGCAATGATGCCCCCAGTTTTTTAATGATGTCAAGATTGTATCCGGAAGTTTTCAGTTCCCTGCAAAGCAGTGAACAGCCCAGCAGCAATCCACACCTGCCCAGCGTAACGTCAAGCTGTGTGCTTTCTTTTTGTGCAGCCATTACAAAACCAGTAATGCTTTTTGCAAGTGTGTGAAAATCATTTTTTGCATAACTGATAAGCGCCTGCACCAGGTAAACACCGGCAGGTGAGTGATACAAAGAATTGCGGCCAATTTTTTTTTGCGTGACTCCCAACTTTACAGAATAAAAACTTTTATCAAAATCTTTTTCATACAGTGATGCAAGGTTTGCCCAGGTATCTGCAAGGTTGATGAGGTCTGCATCCTGCCGTGTACAGGCCATTCGGTAATACATATATGCAATGCCTGCGGCTCCGTAGTTTACCGAACAGGTTGGTTCTTTCGACAAACCCTTTTCAATAAAAGCAGATTCCCATCCAAATTTATTGATGAGAAAACTGGTAAAGTTTTCTTCCTTATTTTCATCACTGCCAATAAAAAAATTACTGCTGTTCCGTATTTTATTTCTTACATCCTGCAATGCTTCAGCTAAAGCATTTACCGAAGCAAAACGGTCTTCCGGTTTTTTTGACAGAGCTTTTGCAAACACAGCATCAAGTTCTGTGGGATAATGAAGATCAAATTTTTTTAAAGAGATGGGGGCTTCGTTCAAGATTTGTTCATACAACGCTTTTGTTTCAAACTTAAAATCGAGGTATCCTTGCCCGGTAATAATTTGATACAGCAATACTGCCAAGGAATATTGTTCGGCGGGTTCTGTCAAAGCCGGTGCTTTTTTCCCTTTTAAAAATGCGGCAGCATATTCCGGTTCAAATAAGAAACCGGTACCACCTCTTATAATTTTATTTTCATTAGCTGCCCAGGCTGCATAGCCATAGTCAATGATCTTTACTTCATTCTTTTTTGAAATCAAAATATTCGGTGCCTGTATATCACCATGAATAATTCCCTGCCGGTGCAGCTGATGAAATGCCTGTGCAACAGCAATGGCAATATCCATCAGTTTTAATGCATTGTCACGGCTGTTGATATTCTTGTAATGTGCAGCAGCAGCGGTACAGGGCTCACCATCACACCAGGCAGTTATTAAAAAAGGAATATCATCTTCTTCACCCTGTTCTTTCAGTGTTGGATTTATTTTTCCATTAAGCCGGTTCAGCATATTCACTTCATTATGAAACATGTTCACCACATGCTGGTTGGTATGTGCAGTAAGGAGCTTGAGTGCATATTTTTTTTCAAGAGCATCTTTTATCTGGTACACTTGTGTGTCTTCGTAGCCATATACTTTTTTCAGCACAGTATATCCACGGAACAAAGCACCCGGTTGCAACCTGTCTTTTTTTAAATCAATTCCATTTGTATTTGACACAAGAAAACCTGAATACTGCATGGACAAAAGCAGATTAAAAACTTCTTCAGCCACCTCCTCAGGATTTTTATTATTGGATGATGAATAATTAAAAATTGCAGCAGCAAGTGATTGCGGTTGTTCAAATTGTTTCAACAGCAATGAGAATTCTTTGCTTATCAGTTTGCTGCCCTGCCGGGTACCTGCATAAGTAATCACTACATCATCTTCTTCAATGCTGATGCCGTGTTTTTCTTTTTCACTCACATCATCAGCGGCAATGAATTCCACGCCGGGAGCCAAAACAAGAAGCGTATTTTCGTCTTCCATAATTTTTTTAGAAAATTAATTTACAATCATCCATTTGTTGGGATCAATGCTATCTGAAATTAAAAATGCTTTTATAAAATCAAGCGACTGCTGCCAGCTAAGCCCGTCTCTTTTTGTATGCAGTATGGCCAGCGCCAGTTTATCTGTAATTGTTGTTCGCCAGCTTCCTCCTTCAATGGCATCAAGCACTTCGGAAACTGGTGGGTCAATACCATAGGAAAGTAATCCATTTTTATCAAGTTGTGAACTAAACGGTACACCCTGCACCCTGCATCCTTCCAGTTCTTTTTCCAGCAATGCCGCAGTTTGCAGCAGCAGTGCTTCACTCATAAAATAAACTACCATTTTATCAGGGCGCAGTAAACCCAGTATGTTACTGCCTGTTTTAAAATTGATAGCTGCTGATGCATTAATGATGGGAATTGATTTTGCAATGACTGCAGGAAAATCATCCATCAGGGGGCTGATAAATAATTTATGTGTCTGTATAAAACCAGTATCATTTTCAGGTGGCCTTGCCCAGGAAAACCAACCATTTTTTTCTGAAGAAGAAACAGCAATCCATTTTTTATCAAGATGTTTTTCAAGTACTGCATTGTTTTTGCCAAAAAGAAATTCCCTGGTATTGTGTTTTGCTGCAAAGGAATTACGCATGGCTGCATCCCACGGTATCGTATTGAAAGTATACATTTTTGCTGCCAGCGATTTTAAGTCCTGATTGTGCTGCATCCACACATAATGAATGGCTTGCAGGGAGAGAGCCGAAAGCAAAGATGGAACTGCAGTATCATCAAAAACATAACCACCCAACACCGCTGTGGTGGCAGCGGTGCCGCTTACAAAATTTCCTTTCCATTTAATTTCTATGATACCATCGAGTACAAGGCGGGCAATCGTTTCATTTTTATTTGCTGCATTGGAAGCAATAAAATAATGCGGCAGAGTATTAAAGTGGTGCAGGTGAAAGTATAACATTGCCACCTCCTTTTCAGCAACTTTTACCGTAAGCCCGGGTAAATTTTTGTCGGGAACAAAAACACCATAAAGGCCGGGATCGTTGTTCAAATCGGTCAGCAGTTCTATTACAAACTGTTCTGCATGATTCCACTCCACTAATTTGTACAACAGCCCCGGCCTGAATTCTTCCGTAAGCAATAAACGGGTTTTCACATCATGTAAATTATATGACGAATGAATGGATTAAATAACTGCATTTTTATCATTCAAATTTTCAGGCAGCTTTTTCGGTTTCTTTTTTTACCTGCATGTCTGCCAGCGTTTTCTTTAAATTGATAAGTGCTGCAGTGGCAGTCTCATCTTTTAAAAATGTGATATTATCAAAATGTTCAATTTCGGGGCCGGTTGGTTTAGAAGGTCCAAAGCAATTGGGACCAGTGGGTTGGGAAGGTCCGGAGCAATTGGGGCCAGTAGGTTGAGAAGGTCCGGAGCAACCAGGGCCAGTTGGTTGAGAAGGTCCGGAGCAGCCAGGTCCAGTAGGCTGGGATGGTCCAGAGCAACCGGGACCAGTTGGTTGGGAAGGCCCGGAGCAACCAGGTCCAGTAGGCTGGGAAGGTCCATAACAACCGGGGCCAGTAGGTTTGGAAACGACAGCTCCTGAACTACAGCCATCTGCTGCCATTTCATAATTAGCATCATCCCAGTTATTATTGGGGTTAATGGTAATCAGCAGGTCTTTGATCCTGAAATTTCTCATCTTATTTGTTTTTGAAGTTTAGAAAATATATTTTGTCAGGTAATGCAAACAACGGCACTCTTGTAAATAAATAAATATCCTTCAGATGTATTGGCTCTTTAAAAAAATGGGGCAGGGAAGTAATATAATTGACAGGGACAGAATTGTAGTAATCAAACATAAACATTGTTTTATGCAAATCAAAGCGAATACCTGTTTATTTTTTTAATGTATTTCAGGTTGCATCAGCTAACTTTAATGTGTAAGTGAAACCGGCAGCCTTTTAAAACAGCAGCCTTACTTTACTAACTGAATTTTGCCAGGTATTTTTTTGTAAAAAATATTTAGTCGGATTAAAACTGGTAGAATGACATCAAAGATATTTAGCTTCCTTTTTCTTACAGCAATAATAATTACCCTCTGAAATTTTAATAACGCCTTAAAAAGCAAAAGTTAAGATGAAAAGATATTATTGTAAAATTCTACCGTTGTTAATATTGTTGTTTTTTTCTTTTGCTGCCTCCGCACAAAACAAGGTACTTGATTCACTAAAAAAAGTGGTGCAATTACAGAAAGAGGGATCTCAAAAAATAAATTCATTGAATGAACTGAGTTTTGAATTTTTACGAAATGAAAATGCTAAAGCAGCCTTGTCTGCTGCAGAAGAAGCAATGGCACTTTCTGTTAAGCAAAAATATAAGAAGGGAGAAGGGGAGTCCTTTATAAGGATTGCAGAAGCAAATTCATACCGTGCCTATGCAGGCCCAGCTGGATATACAGAGGCAACCGACCAGGCTAACAAAGGGTTAAAAATATTTGAAACCCTGGGCGATAAAGAGGGAATTGCCAAGGGCTATTTAGCCATTGGTAATATTTACAGGCTGCAGCCCAACAGCAGTGAAGCATTGAAAAATTTTTCTATCAGCCTGGATCTGTGTGAAAAAGTTGGCAATAAAAAACTGGCTTCCAGAGTTCATATGCTCATTGGCTATACTTATTATTATGATCTTGTGAATTATGCTGAAGCATTGAAGCATTATTATTCTTCACTCAGGCTGCTGGAAGAACTGGGCAACCAGGAGTTAATGGCTAACCTGTACCGGCATATCGGGTTGATATATTACAACCAGGATAATATTGCAGAGGCAATGGTAAATTTCGATTCGGCACTGAAAAAAAGTGAGCGGACAGAAAATAAAACAGGCATTGCTTATGCTTACAGCAGTATTGGCGATGTAAACCTGAAACAGGGAGATTATGAAGCAGCATTAAAAAAATATACCGCCGCAATATCTTTTTTTTTGAAAGCGGGCATGAAAGGAAGCGCTGCAGTTACTTACTGGGGTATTGGAGATATCTATAAAAAAAAGGCATTGGCCGTTGCTGACGAAGCAACAGTAATAGCCCAGTATAAAGAAGCATTAAAGAATTACCTGCTGAGCATACAGTTTGCAAAAGAATCAAATGATATAGCCGGGCTTGGTTATTATTATTCGTTTGCAGCATCTGTTTTTATAAAACTGCACCAGCTCGATTCCGCAGAAAGATATACAATGCTGAGTATGCAGCTGGCTAATGGATTGGGCACCACGGATAATTTTGAAAAAGGCTATAGTGCCTTAGTGGAACTTGACAGTGCCAGGGGCGATTACAAAGCGGCTTATAAAAATTACAAAACCTACATCCTTTACCGTGACAGCATCCGAAACCAGGAATCTTCCATGAAATCGCTGATGCATAAAGTACAGTACGAGACAGAAAAAAAACAGGCAATAGAGCAGGCAGAAAGTGAAAAAAGAGAAGCCAAACAAAGACGAACCAGGAATTTACAATATACTATTTCGGGTGTTTTCCTGTTGCTGGCTGTTTTTCTTTTTTGGAACAACCGGCAAAAACACAAGGCTAACAGGAAAATTGAAAGAGCTTATGCCAAATTAAAATCGGCACAGGCACAATTGGTACAGAGCGAAAAGATGGCAAGTCTTGGAGAACTGACTGCAGGCATTGCACATGAGATACAAAACCCATTGAATTTTGTAAATAATTTTTCGGAAGTAAGCGGCGAATTATTGGATGAGATGAAAACCGAACTTCAAAACGGTAACAGTGAAGATGCTATGGCCATTGCAGAGGATGTAAAACAAAACCTGGAAAAAATAATTCATCATGGCAAGCGTGCCGACTCTATTGTGAAAGGCATGCTGCAGCACAGCCGCAGCAGCACCGGACAAAAAGAACCAACCAACATCAATGCAATATGCGATGAATATTTGCGGCTGGCCTTTCATGGCTTAAGGGCAAAAGACAAAACTTTTAATGCAGTTATGAACACATCCTTTGATGAAAGTATCGGCAAGGTCAATGTTGTTTCGCAGGATATTGGCCGGGTAATACTCAATTTAATTACCAATGCATTTTATACTGTGGCACAAAAAGCAAAGACTCCCGGGTTGCCCGGTGATCAACACTACGAACCAACAGTAACGGTCAGTACAAAAAAATTAAAAGATAAAATTGAAATACGGGTAAAAGACAATGGTGGAGGCATACCCCAAAAAGCGATAGACAAAATCTTTCAGCCATTTTTTACCACCAAGCCAACAGGAGAGGGAACAGGCCTGGGTTTGAGCCTGAGTTATGATATTATTACGAAAGGGCATGGCGGGGAGTTGAAAGTGGAAACAAAGGAGGGTGAAGGCTCAGTATTTATTATTCAATTACCAATTATTTAAAAACAGCTACTGCTTATTTTTTATTCTCTTATTCAATCAACAACCTGCATCATGAAAAAAGTTATTTGCGTATTTTTTGTTCTTTTTTCCTGTGTTCTGCTGCAGGCACAGTATAAAGTAACTTTTATTGTAAAAGAGAATACAACCATTAAACACGACAGCATTTTTGTAACCGGTACTTTCAGTAACTGGGATTCCACCGCAAACCCTGTGTATTTAATGAAGCCACATGGTGAAAAAGAAAAATCCATTACGCTGAATATAAAAGCAGGCGCACTCAAATATAAATTTCACAGAGGCAGCTGGCTTACTGTAGAAAAACAATTCAATGGTGAAGAAGTGCCCGACAGGGAAATAACCATCCGGAAAGACACCGTATTGACAGACAATATAGCCGCCTGGCGGGACCAGTTCTTCATTGATAAATGGCAGGGGCTTTCTCAACAGTTGCCCGATACCAGCCGCCTATGGACTTTAGCATCACTTGCCAATTCTTATGCTTTCATTCTCGATTATTATAACCCTGACTCAGCTTTTTACTATGCCCAGCAGGCCTTACAATTACTGCAAAGAATGAAAACCTCTAACGAGTATAAACAATGGTTTAAAGAAGGTAATTCAGGAGCCCTCATATACTTGCAGGAAATAACAGCGTCCCTTTTACATTCACTGGGAAATTATCCCAAAGCGCTGGAAATACGCCTTGAAAACATTCAACTGGCAGAAAAAGAAAAAGATAAATTTATTTTGCTTAATACTATCCGTAACACCCTGAATGATTATACTGCCATGAAGGATTATCAAAATGTGTTGTTTTACAGCAAACTGATGGACTCAATCCTTTACACACAAAACAGCGCCTCCCCCAGCTTTATATATTTTCACAGGGAAGCCTTATATAGCCAGGCATCTGCCTTTTATAAACTGCACCTGCTGGATTCTGCTTTGTATTATGCAAAAAACAGAGCGGAAATTGATGTTACACTTAACAACAATATTGACCTGCTTTTTGGAAACTTACTGCTTGCGGATATCTATGCTGCGATGGGCAATACTGATTCTGCTATCTACAGGTACAGGTTTGTAAATGCCAATACACCGGTTTTTATAGGATACCTAAAAGCGAACGCAAAAGCCGGCATGGCAAAATTATTTCAAAAAGAAGGAAGGTTTGATTCAGCGCTTGTATTTGCCCGTGAGGCATTAGATTATTTTCAAAGCAATAAGATGGCAATTCGGGTCTGGGGCGAAAATTCTCTTTATTATGTTGCAGAAATAAGCCCTTTGGTTGCTGAACTATACAAAGCCAATAACCAGCCAGACAG
>JANMJU010000127.1:0-7864 GCA_031371545.1 Chitinophagaceae bacterium | reverse complement strand
GTTAATAGTTCATAGTTGATGGTGTACAATGAACCATCAGCTATCAACCATCAACCTGTTTTAAATATTTTGTGCCATTACAATGGCTTGTTTCAATGCATTTAATTTATTATTCACTTCCTGTAATTCACTTTCCGGGTTACTTACTGATACGATACCTGCACCGGCCTGGTAAATAAGCGTATTATTTTTTGCCAGGAAAGTACGGATCATAATAGCATGGTTGCAGCTGCCGTCAAAACCGATGAAGCCAATGGCGCCGCCATAATAACTTCTGCTGGTGGGCTCATTTTCATCAATCAGCTGCATGGCTTTAAACTTGGGTGCTCCGCTTAATGTACCTGCCGGAAAACTTACCGCCAGCAATTTGAAAGGGTTTGTCTCCACTCCCACTTTTCCTTTTACTTCACTTACCAGGTGAATAACATGGGAATAATAAGTTGTCTTTTTATATTGTGTTACTTCCACTTCACTGCAAATTCTGCTGAGGTCATTTCTTGCAAGGTCAACCAGCATTACATGCTCGGCATTTTCTTTTTCGTCGCTCTCTAATTTTATCGCCAGTGCTTTATCCTCTTCATCATTGCCGGTTCTTTTAAATGTGCCTGCAATAGGATGCACAATGGCGCTGCCATTCTTTACAATCAACTGGCTTTCGGGTGATGAGCCCATTAATTTATAATCACCGTAATCAAAATAAAAAAGATAGGGGCTGGGGTTAATGCTCCGCAAAGCCCTGTACACATTGAATTCATCGCCGCTAAAGGATTGCTGAAAACGCCTGCTCAAAACAATTTGAAATACATCGCCCCGGTGACAATGGGCAATCCCTTTTTTCACCATACCCAAATATTCTTGGTTGGTCAGGTTGGATGTTTCTGCTCCCAGTGGTTTAAATGGAAAAGCAGGTACGTCTTTACTTCTTATCAGGCTCTCCAGCATTTCAATATCACTCTTAATACCTGCCACTTCGTTTTCACAAATAAATAATTCGTCTTTAAAATGATTGATGATGATGACGTATTGATAAAGGCGGTAACGCATTAAAGGAATTGCAGCCCCCTCTAAATCTCGACCCGTGGGGGAGACTTTTATAGACCCTGTTGATTTATTAGCATTTAGTTTTATTGTGTCGAAAAATTGAACTGCATCGTAGCTGGTGTAGCCAAATAATCCCTGTGCTGCATTGATGGGTTTTTGTGCCGAGGTGATATCAAAGCGCTGCATAAAATCCCACAAGTGTTGCGGTACATCAACCGGATTGTTGATGACGATTTTTTCTGCCGGCTGTGCAGGAAGTTTAAACTCGATGGTTTGTTTATTCCTGATCTCAATACCGGCAATTGCATTGATGCCGATAAAAGAATAACTGTTTTCGCCAGCATGAAAATCGGTACTCTCCAGCAAAATGGTATCCCGGAAACGGTCTCTCAACCGCAGGTAAATTCCCACCGGTGTATACACATCGGCGAGGAGCTTTTTAGAAGTGGTTTGAATAGGTATCTTTTTCATACGCATTATTAAATTAAAAAACCCCAACACAAAGTGTCGGGGCCTGAATATATTTACAAATCAATAGCAGTTCGACACAATCAATCAATTGACTGCCACCACCAAAATTTGTTATTTGTATTTTTTTGTTTCATTGCTGGTGCAAATATGAAGCGGAATTATTTAATAAAAAAAACTTTTTTGCTAAATTGTATCAATTTCAATGACCGAAAGGCATTGTTATTTTGTTGTCACAAATCAAACTTAATAAAGAACACATGAAAATAATCATCTTCGGCGCCACCGGTATGGTGGGGAAAGTACTCGTAAAGCAGGCATTGTACAATGGCCATGAAGTAAAAGCGTATGGAAGAAATGTTTTTACAGAAGGCCTGCCGGAAGATAAAAAACTGGAATTTATACAGGGTGCTTTGTTTGATGAAAACCTTGTGTATAAAGCCATCAAGGGCTGTGATGCGGTGCTGTCTTCTTTAGGCGGTGCTTTAGATGGCAGCGATAAAACAAGAAGCCTGGGAATGAAAAACATTGTAAAGCAAATGAAAAAAGCAGGTGTGAAGAGAATTGTTGCCATCGGCGGCCCTGGGGTATTGAATGCAGGTGAAAATAAATTGATAATGGATGAAGAAGATTTTCCCGGGCAATTTTTAGCGGTATCGCAAGAGCACTTAAAAGCGCTTGAATTTTTAAAAGACAGCAATTTGCAATGGACATTCGTTTGCCCGCCAATGATAACAGAAGCTGAGCCAACAGGCGTTTTTAATACCGCCGCAGATTGGCCGCCCACACCCAATCATTCCAGAATTTTTTCGGGAGATTTAGCTTTGTTTATGTTAAAAGAAATGCTGCAGAATGAATATGTACAGCACAGGGTGGGGATTTCGAATTGATTGAGGCGAATTGTCAATTGTAAATGGTGAATGGTAAATGGTGAATGGTCAATTGTGAATAGTTCCCTTCGTCGTTGTCTTGTATGACGCAAAAAATAATTTTGCATTTCTATAACTACCGGAAATGGCGAGCCGGGTTGTTTGGCACAATATTGACAGCATAATAAAAAAATAAAAATTGAAGAAATATTTACTCCTGGCTTTTATCATTTGTTCAGCCACTGCCAGGGCACAAAAGGTTGACAACATTTATGTAAACCTCTACACAGACAGTTTAAAAAAAGGCACTTACAATTATATCAATGTAGACGGACTTTTGCATGATGGCAGTTATTTGCCGCTGGACAGTACGCAAATTAAATTTGAATCAGCAGCAGGCAATTTTTTGGGCAACAGCTTGTGGATTGATCCAAATTTTAGTGAAAAGAAAGTGACTGTAAAAGTTACCTTAAAACAAAACCCTGCCCTGCACAAAGAATTTGACATCTGGATAAAACAAAAGCCAGACGGGCCATTGAGAACAGTAGAAGAAATACTAAGTGACATGAAGAAGCCGAAGAAGAAAAATTAAAAATTACTTAAATAAAAAATCTCCCGTTGTTGGCGGGAGATTTTTATTTATATCAATATGGTAAAACCAATACCGGCGTTATGACTGGTTTTAAGCAAACTTTTTTGCATCTTCCAAAAACTTAGCCAGCCCAATATCTGTGAGTGGATGTTTTAATAATCCCAAAATAGATTCCAGCGGACAGGTACAAACATCGGCACCGGCCTCTGCACATTTAATAATGTGATTGGGGTAGCGGATAGATGCTGCTAAAATTTCTGTCTTGTATCCCTGTATAGAAAATATCTGGCGAAGCTGGTGTATCAATTCCATACCATCCCAGCCGCTGTCATCAATCCGGCCAATGAATGGTGATACATAAGTAGCGCCTGCCTTTGCAGCCAGTATGGCCTGCCCGGCAGAAAACACCAGTGTACAGTTTGTCTTGATACCATTATCAGTAAACCATTTCAACGCCTTGATACCATCTTTTATCATTGGCACTTTTACCACAATATGCGGATGTATGGCAGCCAGTTTTTTTCCTTCAGCCACAATACCGTCGAAGTCGGTAGAAATTACTTCTGCACTGATGTCGCCATCCACCATTTCGCAAATGGTTTTGTAATGTGCCATCACTGCCGCTTCTCCTTTAATGCCTTCTTTGGCCATCAGCGAAGGATTGGTGGTAACACCATCCAGGATACCTAAATCGTTTGCTTCTTTTATCTGTGCCAGGTTGGCTGTGTCTATAAAAAATTTCATACCCCTATCCCCTAAAGGAGGATTAGCTTTTTAAAATGTTAGAAAATTTGTTGAGCAAAAGTAAAATAATTGAAAGACTAAGCAGGAATAAATTTAAACTCAAAAAGAAAAATGAAAATGCTTTAAAGTAACAGGATCCAAAACTCCCCCTTTAGGAAATGGGGGACATAAAAATCGGCAAGTTACTTACATCGCACCGCTCAACCATTTACCCTTGCTACCTTCCGGTTCTGGGGGAGTTCAACAGGAGCTGGCCGTATAAGACTTGCCGGGTGCAAATATAGGGGATTATACTTTTAGCAATTCAACTTTGTATTTTTTTTGATGGTTCATGGTTCATGATCGATAGTGAATGAGCAATGAAGAATTAATAAATGCAGAAACAATCTTAAATATTAAATCTTCGACTTCTTTCTATAAATTTACCCAAACAAATTACCAGCTATGCCACAAACCCCCTCTACCCTTGGTCTGCACCTGCGCTACCGTACATGGATTGCAGAAATGAATGCAGACATTACCATTCTAAGAATATTTGACGATTACCTGGAAGGCCTGTCGCCGGCAAAAACAGACACTGCAACAAGGACAGCCATTGATGGTTTTAAAAAAGAATTCGACAGCTTTAGAAAAGAGATGGAAGAATTGAAACATGAAATGCACCTGCTGAAAATGAAACTGGCCGCTAATACAAGAGAAGAAAAATCCATCGACAAAAAACTTTATGTAGAAGATAACCATGCAGCCCTGCAAATACGCTACACCGCTTTTAGAAAATCATTCAGCAAAATGAAAAGTGATTTAGAGCTGATAAAAGATAATTGGATAGACTAGAAGAGTTATGAATTATGAGTTATGAGTTATTCTTTTTTTTGTACTTTGAAAAATAGTTGTCAAGCGAAAAATAGCCGCCGCCTTCGAGCAGGAAAAAAAATAACAATACCAGGATGATGATAGAAAAAAGCAATTCCGATTCGCCGGCAAAAATTCCTTTTTTAGCATTCAAATAAAATATGGCTCCCAGCAGTATGGGAATTTGTACCAGCACTCCCAGCCGGGTAAATAAACCGGCAATGATCATAGTGCCGCCCAGCAAATGCACCCACGGAATTAAAGTGGTGAGCAAAGAAGTATTTTTTTCAAACGAAGTACCGGAAAGATAAGCTTCCAGCAGGGCCGTGTTTTGAATAAAGCCAATACCTTTTATAAAAAGACAAAGCCCAAGCACCACCCTGATGGCCACCAGCCATTTGGGATTATGAGTGCGGCTCCATTCGTTTAGCTGTTGCAGGTAACTCATGATTTTTACGCTGTTAAAAAGAACAGTATAAAATTACAGTAAACCAATGTGTATGTCAAGCAGATTTTTTAAAAACATCAAACCTCAAATTTCAAACCTCAACACCCAGTTGCTGAAAAACATTTTTAAAAATCTCAATTAAATATTTTGAAATTTGATTTTACTTTCTATCTTTAGTGTATCCCGCTATTTTATTATCCAGTTAGCACCTTGCTAAAAACCAATCAGAAAGTAACATTGTAAAAGCTGTTCGCCATTACCGGCGCAAGAAGTTATTAACCGATGTTGCTAAAAATAATTTTGTATCGTATCATTTGTTGCAGTTCCGGTAACGGAATAAATGGTATGATATGGCTTACCAATAAAAAACTAAACCATCATTAATAAACCAAAAACTGAAACCATGTTTAAAAAACCATTTTCATTTGAAGGCCGCATCCGCAGGATGGAATACGGGCTGTCGTACTTAGGCTATGTAGCCCTTATTGTAGTCATTGTACTGCTTTCTGAAACTACACAACCATCCCCTTTCCTTATTATACTCTATATACCGATGATCTGGTTTTTACTGGCACAGGGATCCAAAAGATGCCACGACCGGGGCAACAGTGGCTGGTGGCAGCTGATACCTTTTTATGGTTTGTGGATGTTGTTTGCCGACAGCATTAGCGGAGAAAACGAATATGGCCCCAACCCTAAAGGCATTGGCAACCACGATGAAGTGGATGAGATTGGGAATTATATTCAGAGTTGATTTTTTTTATTGTTGATTTCTCTTGCCGTTGTTAGTCAATAAGGCGCAACCGGGGCTTTGGGGATAGCAAATAGTTTTAAATTTTATAACAGCAATAAAGGTATGATGAAAGGTAAAATTATTTTCCTCCACATTGTCCCAGCCAACCCAAAAGGTTGGCAACACTTTTTTATACTACATTTACCCCATGAGCATCTACGCTGTTAAAACATATCTCAAAGAACTCGAAGACCTGAAACACTATGGTGGCACCAGCAAAGAAACTGCCATACGATTTGCCTTTCACAAATTATTAGATAGTTATGCAGCAAGCAAAGATTTAAGGCTGGTAGCAGAAATTTCTCTCAAAATAAAAAGCGGCAAAACAGTAACGCCTGATGGCACACTCAAAGACCAGCTACGGCTCGACTGGGGCTATTGGGAAAGCAAAGATGAAAGCGATGATATTGACGAAGAGATAAAAAAGAAATTTGCAAAAGGATATCCTAACGATAATATTTTATTTGAAGACAGCAACACGGCTGTGCTTATTCAGCATGGCGATGAAGTATTGAGAGTGGCAATGGAAGATGAAGAAGCATTAGACAAACTGCTGCAAAAATTCATCAACTACCAGCGCAAAGAAATTATTGACTTCAGGGAAGCCATCAATAAATTTAAGGAAGATATTCCAAAAGTAACATCAGCCATAAGGGAAATTATCGACAGCCAGTTTGCCAACAAAACAAACGCAGCTTTCAATACAACGCTGCAATCTTTTCATGAACTCTGCAGGCAATCCATAAACCCTGATATTACAGAAGATGATATGAAGGAGATGATGGTGCAGCATATTGTAACGGCAGATATTTTCAACACCATTTTTGATGAGCCGCATTTTCACCAGGAAAATAATATAGCAAGGGAACTCAATAAAGTAATAGAAACTTTTTTTACAGGAACAACAAGAAGGCAAACACTCGGCGGCATAAAACATTATTACGACACCATCAACGCAGCCGCAGCAGGCATTGCCGACCACCACGAAAAACAAAAGTTTTTAAAAGTGGTGTACGAAAATTTTTACAAAGCATACAACCCGAAAGCAGCAGACAGGCTGGGCATTGTATATACACCTAACGAGATTGTGCAGTTTATGATTAAGAGCACTGATTACTTATTGCACAAACATTTTGGAAAAGTGCTGGCAGATAAAAACGTGGAGATACTTGACCCTGCCACTGGTACCGGCACTTTCATCTGCGACATTATTGATTACCTGCCCAAAAACAAAATTGAATACAAATACAAAAACGAAATACACGCCAACGAACTGGCCATACTGCCCTACTACATTGCCAACCTTAATATTGAATACACCTACAAACAAAAAACCGGTAGCTACGCAGAGTTTGAAAACCTTTGCTTTGTAGATACGCTTGACAATACCGGCTTTCATTGGGTGGGCAAGCAGGGCGACCTGTTTGGTGTGAGTGCAGAAAATGCTGCCCGTATTAAAAAACAAAACGACAGAAAGATAAGTGTGATTATTGGCAACCCGCCATACAATGCAAAGCAGGAAAATTATAATTTCCAAAATGCTAACAGAGGGTACAAAGAAATTGATAAAAGAATAAAGGAAACATTTATTAAACATGGCAAGGCGCAAAATCAAATTGTTGTATATGATATGTACACAAGATTTTATCGCTGGGCTATGGACAGATTAGATGATAACGGAATTGTTGCAATGATTACAAATAGAAGCTTTATTGATGGAAGAGCTTTTGACGGGTTTAGAAAAATTGTGGCAAGTGAATTCAATCACATTTATATTATTGATTTGGGCGGCGATGTTAGAATGAATCCCAAATTATCTGGAACCAAAAACAACGTATTTGGTATTCAAACGGGCGTTGCTATTATGTTTTTGATAAAAAAGAATAACAAGTTTACTGCCGAAACAAAAAAAGAATTAAAAGAATTAATGAGAGAGTTTTGATTGTGTCAATCACTTCTATGAATAAACTTCGAGCTTTTATTTTTAACAGGAATGACAGATATTTGCATTGAAGTTCAAGTTCAAATTTATTAGGCTTAGTTTTCTTCAATGCCGT
>JANMJU010000121.1:0-7461 GCA_031371545.1 Chitinophagaceae bacterium | reverse complement strand
ACCAGGCTGGCGATTTGTATGCCCTTATTTCCTGTTCGCAAAAAAGGGTGAGGCCGGCCGGCGAATGGAACCAGGTGGAAATCATTTCACAAAATGGCAAGCTCACATTAATGGTAAACAAGGTAAAAGTTATTTCCACCACAATGTGGAATGAAGGCTGGAAAAAACTGATTGCAGGAAGCAGCTTTAAAGACATGCCCGGCTTTGGAAAATTCCATTCTGGAAAAATCGCATTGCAGGATCATGCCGCCGAGGTTGCCTTCAGGAATATTAAAATAAAAGAATTGTAATTATTTTTTATTGCTCAACTTAATAGCGAACAGAAAAACGCCAACAAAATGGCAACCTGTTTTTCTGCAAAAAAATTAATTAAAAAAAATAAAATGAAAAAACTACTAGCGGTTGCCGCCACTTTTTTTTGCCTGCTGTCTTTTGCACAGCAAAAACCCAATACCCTTTCTGCAAAAGAAAAGAAAGAAGGATGGAAATTATTATTTGACGGAAAAACCACTAAAGGCTGGCACAGTTATAATAAAGCAGCCGCCGGTGAAGCATGGAAAGTTAAAGATGGTGTAATATACCTGGATACGGCAAAAAAAGAAGGCTGGCAGGTTGCTTCCGGGGGCGACCTGGTAAATGAAAATACTTTTGCCAATTTTGATTTGAAAATGGAATGGAAAATATCTAAAGGCGGTAACAGCGGAATTATATTTTATGTACAGGAAGATAAACAATACGAATACTCCTGGCTCACCGGCCCTGAAATGCAGGTGCTGGATAATGAAGGCCATGATGATGGCAAAATTATAAAACACAGGGCGGGTGATTTGTACGACTTGATAAAGTGCAGTAAAGAAACCGTAAAGCCTTTAGACCAGTGGAATCAGGTAGAAATTATTGCTGATAAAGGCCTCCTTACACTTTTATTAAATGGCGAAAAAGTAGTGTCCACCTCACTTTGGGACGATCACTGGAAACAATTGATCGCTGGCAGCAAATTTAAAGACATGCCCGATTTTGGAAAATTCAAGTCAGGCAAAATTGCTTTGCAGGATCATGGCCATAAAGTTTGCTTCCGTAATATTAAGATCAAAAAATTGTAATACCTGTTCACAAGATTTTTTTTTGCTAAAGAACAGTATATTGTATGTAAAAAATTCAAACACCTAAAAGCCATTATGAAAAACACTGCTGCAAAAACTTTCCTGCTTTTTTTTATCATTTCATCATTGGGTGCAACGGCTCAAAATAAAAAAAAAGTCACCGGTTATTACCAAATCATTCTATATAATTTCAGTACAGGCGACCAACAAAAAACACTCGATGACTATCTGAAAAATGCCTACCTGCCGGCATTGCACAGCCAGCAAATTAGAAACGCAGGCGTGTTTACACCGGTTACCAATGACACTGCCGCAAATAAAAAGTTGTATGTGATCATTCCGCTAAAATCATTTGAGCAGGCAGCAACCCTGGCGGATAAAATTGCAAGCAACCAGCAATACCAGGCCAATGCTAAAACCTACCTGGAGGCAGCATACAACAATCCGCCATATACAAGAATGGAGAAAATATTATTGGAGCAATTTTCAATGGCACCATTTTTCAATCTTCCGAAATTAAAGAGCAGCAATGCTGATAAGATATATGAGCTGCGGAGTTATGAAAGTGCAACAGAAAATATTTTTGCCAATAAAGTTGAAATGTTTAATGAAGGCGGAGAGATAAAATTATTTGACAGACTAAATTTCAATGCCATTTTTTATGCCCGGGTAATTGCAGGCAGCCACATGCCCAACCTGATGTACATGACCAGTTTTGAAAATATGAATGACCGGGATGAACACTGGAAAAAATTTGTGGCATCGGAAGAATGGAAAAGATTATCTGCCTTGCCGCACTATCAAAACAATGTTTCTAAAAATGAAATTACTTTAATGAAAGCAACTGATTATTCTGATTATTGATACAGCTTAATTAAAAAATTAAGCTAATAAAAAATGCCCACCACAATATTGTGTTGGGCATTTTTTATTGGTCATTACTATCAACAATATTTTACAATTCTCTTATCCAGATATTTTTAAAACTGATGGCTTCACTTTTATCGCCATGATCCTGTAGCTTAATCGCTGCCGGGCCGTGGGCTTTGTATTCTGGCTTACCAATGTACATGGTGATTCCTTTTATCTCGGTATTGTTTTGCACCAGTACTCCATTGTGCAATGCAGTAACATACCCCGGAGATTTTACTGATCCGTCATTGTTAAAGCGGGGAGCCTTCCAAATGATATCGTATGTCTGCCACTGGCCTGGTTTTTTACAAGCATTTGCAAGTGGAATGGCCTGTTTGTAAATACTGCCCACTTGGCCATTCACATAAGTTTTGTTTTTATAACAATCCAAAATCTGAATTTCATATCCTTCATCACCCGGGCCGGTTGAAGCAAGGAAGAGTCCGCTGTTTCCCCTCGCCTGCCCTTCGCCAGTAATGTTAGCAGGTATCTTCCATTCCAAATGCAATTGATAATCGGTAAACAATTTTTTTGTCTGGATATTTCCTGTACCCTTTTTTACAGTAAATGCACCATTTGCAACAGTCCATCCGGCGGGCTTGCTGGTATCTTTTACAGATTGCCAGGCATCCAGGTTTTTTCCATTAAATAAAATAATGGCATCCGATGGTGGCGTATTTACTGCACCGGTACTAACAATTTTTGGAGCCGGCTCCCACACTTCTGTTGCCTTGGGGTCGCCCTGCTGTGCAAATACTGATGGAGAAAATAGTGCAGCCATTATTATCACCTGAAGAGTAAGTTTTTTCATATCACTTTTTGTTTTTAAAAATGTTTACAAACAATCTTTTCGCTGTAATTTAATTCCTCTTTGTAAATAATACCCTGTTTTTTCAAAGTTTTTTTCAGCGGGCAAATGCATTAAAATAAAAAAGGCTGCAATAATTTTTTTACCTCCTTTTTATCGGATATTTAGGGAATAAAATAAACTTGCGATATGGGAGATACACTTCAGATTAAAAAACAACCCAAACAATACGATGTTGTGATAGTAGGTTCTGGTGCAGGTGGTGGCATGGCAGCGTATGTGCTGGCCAAAGCCGGCTTTAAAGTTTGCCTGCTGGAAGCCGGCCCCAATTATGACCCTGCTGTTAATTCTTCTCAATTAAAAAATTCATGGGAATCTCCCCGGCGTGGCGCCAGCACTAAGTTTCGTCCCTTTGGCGATTTTGACGGCTGCTATTGGGGATGGCAAATAGATGGTGAACCCTACACCCATGCACCCGGCGATAAATGGGAATGGTGGCGTGCAAGAATGGTAGGTGGAAGAACCAATCATTGGGGCAGGATTTCTCTTCGTTTTGGTCCAAAAGATTTTAAGCGCCACAGCATTGATGGCCTGGGCGATGACTGGCCAATTGGCTATGAAGATGTAAAACCTTACTACGATAAAATTGATAAACTGATTGGTGTATTCGGCAGCAATGAAGGTTTGCCCAATGATCCCGATGGATTTTTTTTGCCGGCACCCAAACCCAGGCTGCATGAATTGTTCATTAAAAAATCAGCTGCCGGGCTAGGCATCCCTGTTATCCCCTCCCGTTTATCTATCCTCACAAAAAAAATAAATAACGAAAGGGGCGAATGTTTTTATTGTGCACAATGCGGCAGATCCTGCAAAGTGTATGGCGATTTTTCTTCATCGTCTGTATTGATAAAACCTGCTGTGGCAACAGGCAATATTGACCTCGTTACCAATGCCATGGCAAGAGAAGTATTAACCAACAAAGAGGGATTGGCAACCGGCATTTCTTATGTTGATAAAACAGACATGCAGGAATACCAGGTAACAGGAAAAGTAGTGATACTCGCCGCCAGTGCCTGCGAAAGTGCAAGGCTCATGCTCAACTCAAAATCTGCACAGCACCCCAATGGCATTGGCAACAGCAGCAATGTAGTGGGCAAATATTTACATGACAGCACCGGGGCAGCAATGGGCGGAGTGCTGCCACAATTGTTTGGCAGAAAAAGATACAATGAAGATGGCGTGGGCGGCAT
Organism: Chitinophagaceae bacterium; assembly: GCA_031371545.1. GTDB lineage: Bacteria > Bacteroidota > Bacteroidia > Chitinophagales > Chitinophagaceae > Ferruginibacter. Next base: position 3,388 of record JANMJU010000121.1, on the reverse strand, counting down.
GCATGTTTACACTCCCTGGTGGGGCGATAATAAAAAACTAGATTTCAAAAGAGGCTACCACATTGAATACTGGGGCGGCATGGGGCAGCCTGCTTATGGCTTTGGCTTTGGTATAGAAGAGCAAAATGGCAAGTATCCCATCAATGGAAAAACAAAAGAAGCCGGTGGCTACGGTGCTTCACTGAAAGAAGATTACCGCTACCTGTATGGAGCCAATGTAGGCATGGCAGGCCGTGGCGAAAGCATTGCCATGGCAACCAATCTCTGCGAAATTGATCCTTCTGTAGTGGACAAATATGGTATTCCTGTTTTGCGTTTTGATACCAAATACAGCGACCAGGAAGTGAAGCAGGCAAAGCACATGAAAGAAACTTTTAAAGAAATGATGCACAACATGGGCGCCATCATTACATGGGGCGATACCGATGATGAAAAGAACAGTTACGGGCTTTCCAATCCCGGCAATATCATTCATGAAGCCGGCACGGTACGCATGGGGGATGATCCAAAAACATCAGCACTCAACAAATGGAGCCAGACACACGACTGTAAAAATTTATTCAATGTAGATGGCGGGCAGTTTGTATCGCAGGCAGATAAAAATATTACTTGGACAATACTGGCACTCAGCATGAGGACATCAGAATATATTGTGGAGCAGTTGAAGAAACAAAACTTATAAATTCAGTTATGAGTTATAAGTGATGAATGATGAGTGTTGTTAAGCTCCTCCAACTCATAACTTATAATTCATAATTCATAATTCAAAAACATGGACAGACGCAAAACCATCAAAGCCATCATCCTCGGCACTGCATCTACTTCTTTGATTGCAGAAGCTTGTAAAACGAGTGATAAAAAAGCGGAAGCAAACCAAACAGCAGCTCCCGACGAAGCAGACCGCATGGCGGAAGAAAAACTATTCAACAAAAAGTTGAAAGAAGAAATATTTTTTACAAAAGAAGAAATGGCCACCATCTCAGTTCTTGCAGACATCATCATTCCGAAAGATGCTGTGAGCGGCAGTGCAGGCGATGCCAAAGTGCCCGACTTTATTGAGTTCATTGTAAAAGATATGCCCGAACACCAAACCCCTATGAGGGGCGGCCTGCGCTGGCTCGATCTGCAATCATTGAAAAGATTCGACAAATCATTCAGCGCCATCACACCGGCACAACAAATAGAAATAGTTAACGACATTGCCTACCCCAACAAAATAAAACCCGGCATGAAACAGGGCGTAGCATTTTTCTCCCTCCTGCGTAACTTAACGGCAACCGGTTTCTACACTTCGGAAATTGGCACCAAAGACATTGGCTACATGGGCAATAAACCCAACCAATGGAACGGCGTACCGGATGATGTACTGAAACAATACGGCCTTGCTTATTCAGAAAGAGAATTAAAAGAATGTGTGAGCTTTGATAAAGTGTAAATGTCTGAACGGAGACCTGCCTTTGCAGGCAGGCAGGTTTGGTGAATTGAAAAGATTAAAAGGATTTTCTACACCAATCACAGGCTTTCATTAAAAATATTATCCTTGAATCATCAGCTCTGGATCTTACCAGTAACTGGATAAGCCGCCTCTTTTGGTTTAGTCACGCCGAAGGCGGGATTGAAAAAAATGCGGAGCAAATTTTTTTCAAAGAATCAAAAGCAGCGGCGTTCCAGTTACGCAGCCCGCCGGCTGCGGAGGCAAAGACAATCAATTAAAGAGAGCCGGTGAAATACAAAATAGCTATTTACAAAAACATATAAAGTCTACGGCAACGATTCCGTAAACACCCTCCAAATAAGTTTCTCCATCTCAAAGAACCCACTTATTTTTGCAGCCATTAATAAATACTTATGTCAGTACTGGTCAATAAAAATTCAAAAATAATTGTACAGGGTTTCACCGGTACAGAAGGCACTTTTCATGCCACCCAAATGATAGAATACGGCACCAACTTAGTAGGTGGCGTTACTCCCGGAAAAGGTGGCAGCACCCACTTAGACAAGCCCGTTTTTAATACCGTAGCCGACGCCGTAAAAACAACCGGCGCCGATGTAAGCATCATCTTTGTTCCACCGGCATTTGCTGCCGACGCCATCATGGAAGCAGCCGAAGCAGGCATCGCCATGGTGGTGTGCATCACCGAAGGCATACCCGTACAGGATATGGTGAAAGTAAAAAATTATTTAGCCACCAGCAGCACCCGATTAATAGGGCCCAATTGTCCCGGTGTTATCACTGCCGATGAATGTAAAGTAGGCATCATGCCCGGCTTTATTTTTAAAACCGGCAGGATTGGCATCGTATCAAAAAGCGGAACCCTTACCTACGAAGCTGCCGACCAGGTAGCCAAAGCAGGCCTTGGTATTTCCACCGCCATCGGTATTGGCGGCGACCCCATCATTGGCACCACCACCAAGCAGGCAGTAGAATTATTTATGAACGATCCCGAAACCGATGCCATTGTAATGATTGGCGAAATTGGTGGCGGCATGGAAGCAGAAGCTGCAGAATACATTAAAAGTACCGGCAACAAAAAACCGGTAGTAGGTTTCATTGCCGGACAAACCGCTCCTCCCGGCCGCCGCATGGGCCATGCCGGCGCCATTGTAGGTGGCGAAGATGATACCGCTGCCGCCAAAATGAAAATCATGGCAGCCTGCGGCATTCATGTGGTGGACAGCCCTGCAGACATTGGCAAAACAATGGCCGAAGTAATTAAGAAATAAATATTCTCCAACTACTTTTTTATAATCCGGTTATTTAGTAACCGGATTTTTTATTGGGGCTAACAGTACAAGTAAAAAACGAAAGTTTTACGCTTTCGCATTTGATATTGCTTTTTATATATAACTTTAAAAAGCAAACTGTAAGAGCGAAATGAAAGAGAGACTTTCGTATATTTATGAGTTGTAGGCAAGGCAAAGGAGAAACTTCTTTGGTTCTATTAATTAGTGCGGTGGCAGTTTTCGTTTCATAAATATTTCGTTGGTAAATCGTTCCGCTGTTGTTGGCAAAAAATAATTGCGGTTCCCTTTTTTCGTTTCGCTTTTGGGGTGGACGGTGTGGCGTTAAGCGGTTGCAGTTCCGCACGGCTTTGACGCAGTGAATTACTTTGGTTTTTTAAATTCTGCCCCTTTCGTTTTTGTTGGGGCTTCGGTTTCAATTATAACATTTTCGTCTTTGCAAGCACTTCGCCCATATTTAATTTTTAGTTCATTAATTTAATACCGCTTGTTTTACGACTTTTGGTTTTTGTTGGGCTCTTCGGTTATTTTGGCGGGGCAGTTTTTCATTCGGGTTGCAGTTCCAGTTTATAAACGTTCTTCGTGCAGTTATTACGTTTTGTTTTTGCCTGGCGTGGACAGCGGAACGCCTCACGGTTTTTAAATA
>JANMJU010000117.1:0-26509 GCA_031371545.1 Chitinophagaceae bacterium | reverse complement strand
TTCGGTACTCATTTTCTTAGATTATTTTTCAGTTACAATATTATTTTTTAACCGTCATTGCTACAGCAATGGGTGTTTCAGTTTTAACGGCAGAGTCAGCAGCTGGCTGCTTTGGCGCTAATTCAGGATGTACTGTCCACAATTCAGGCTTTTGTGTTGAAAGCCATTTTTTGTAATCTGCTTCGCTTTCTACAATGATTACACCCCTCATAGAAAAATGCCCTTGACCACACATCTGGTCGCAGCTTATTTCATAAGTAAAATTTGGATTGCCTGATTTTGTTTTCATCTCTTCTGTAGTGTACAATGGTGTAAACCACATGGTAGTTGGAATACCAGGAACAGCATCCATTTTTAATCGGAAATGAGAAAGCCCCACATCATGTATAACGTCCTGTGCATTGATCACAAATTTTACTGGTTTGTTTACAGGAAGATGCATGGTTGCGGCCACATGTATATCATCCTTGCTGGCTTCATCACTAAAATCTACCCCTAAACTATTAGCACCTTTGGTCAATTTATAATTCTTTTTTCCTAAAATATTATCAGCTCCCGGATAGCGAAATTCCCATCCAAACTGGTGACCGGTTACTTCTACTACAACAGAATCTTTCGGTGCTTCGCCAGTCATCTTGAACCAATATTTTAAACCAAAAACAACCAACACAGTAAGAAAGATTGCAGGCACTGTGGTCCAGATCAATTCTAATTTGGTATTGTGTGGAAAGTAGTAAGCCTTGCGGTTATCATTTTCCTGGTACTTGAATGCAAACCAAAATAATAACACCTGGGTAATTAAGAACACAACACCTGTTACACCGATGGTGATGTATAACATCAGGTCAATCTTTTGCCCCATTTCAGAAGCCGCCCCCTGTGGAAACAATGTTTTACCATAGTACAAATCATTGCACCACCAGCAACCGATCAATCCCAATATCAAAAAGGAGATCAGCAGGAAAGCGTTGATCTTATTATTTTGTTTACGGGCTTTTTCCTCCCCTTTTAAAACACTTACATATTCACTCGCCTTGGCAATCTGAAATATGACTATGAAAATCATTATTACAATCGCTATCAACAAAATCTCTGTCATGATGCAAAAATATTTACAGTAATTAGTATGTTGCTTACTTGTTTAAACACACTGCAATTTATAGGCAGGTATTTATCACAAATCAGTAAAAATTATTTTTTATACATTCAAAAAAACAAAATCTTATGTGTGATGTATCATACTTTCCTTAAGGAAAGGATGATTTTTTGCCGTTAATGAATGACTGGTGAAATACGCCCCCACTCTCCACATGATGATTCCGACAAACAAAGCCGCAATACCAAATTCAAATGGCCGCAAATGTGCGTCGCCTGCAACAGCTCCAGGCATCACCATTTGCCAAAAATCTATCCAGTGCCCAAAGATGATCAGAATGGCCATGAACGTTAACAGCGTATAATTTCTTTTAGAACCTTTCTTCATTAGTATGAGGAAAGGGCATACAAAATTCAATATCAAATTCAGGAAGAAGATACCACGGAATGGCCCCTGCACCCTTATTTTAAAATAGCCAGTTTCTTCAGGTATGTTGGCATACCAAATGAGCATGTACTGTGAAAACCACAGGTAGGTCCAGAATATTGAAAATGCAAACATGAATTTTCCTACATCATGCAAATGTTCTTCGGTAACAAATTCTAATTGCCCTTCGTTTTTTAAGAATACAGTAAACAATGCTATCAGTGACATGCCTGCTACAAATGTACTGGCAAATGTGTACCAGCTAAACATGGTACTGTACCAATGTGCATCAATGCTCATAATCCATAACCATGGAATGGTAGAACCAACAGACAAACCAAAAACCACTATAAATAAAGAAGCGTATAAGATATTTTTCTTTACCCATTTGTCGCCTTTCTCAAAATCCATGGTACCTTCTGCATCGCTTTCCAAACTTAATGAACGCAATTTTTTCCCCAATATCCACCAAAGAAAAATAACAATGGCACTGAATACAGAATAAAATACAGGATTTAAAAATCCTTTTTTACCATTTAAAATAGCATCATTTTTTACGGTGTCTGCATTTACCCAATGATAAATATCATCCCTGCCGCCCCATACAATTGCCATTAAAATTAAAAATGTAATAATCCCTAAAACCGGTACCACACTTGAAATAGCTTCCGGCACACGTTTTAATGCCACCTGCCATCCGCCCATTGCCAAAGTGGTAACTCCAATAAAGAACATACTTGCATTTACAATGAGCAGCCAATAAGTACAGTTTTGCAACAGCACAGCCCAAAATCTTGTGCTTTCGTCATGCTGGCCATGCGCCGGATGAGCAAAAGGATGGTAAACAATAAAACCATAAAGTAATGCAATAATACCAGCACCTATAAGGCCCATTGTCCATTTTTTATAACTGCCAGGTAATTCGAATGAATTATTCATCTAATCTTTATTTTGAGTGACTGTTCTTATTTTCCTTTTTTTGTTGTGCTGTCCGCTTTTACTGTTGTTGATGCAGCCACAGGTGAAGCCGATTCAGCAGCAGTTGCTTTGGGCTGTAAGGTACGGATGTACTGAACAAGCTGCCAGCGCTGTTTTCTGCTTAACTGAGAGGCATAGCTTCCCATATTATTTTTACCATAATTAATAGAGTGAAACATCGTACCGTCGGCCATTGCCACATATGCTGGTGTGGTGAGGTTAGCAACACCGCCAATTTTTCCGGATGTAGCGAGTGGGCCATTAGCTAAACCTCCAGCCCCATGGCAGATAGCACAATTAATATTAAATAATCTTGATGCCTCTTCACTTTCTTTACCAGTCAACGGTGGTAATGGATTTTTTACTTCAGCGCTCAATTTATACCCAGCAGAATCATTGGGCAAAGTGTAAGCAAACAATTCACCTACTGCCACTGTTCCATCAACAGGTTTGCTGTTATAAAATATTTCCCGGCCAGCTTTTGACGGATCAGTTGTAAATACAGTATCATTCAGCAAGCTATAAGTTTCGATGGCCCTGCTGTAGGTCATATCCGGCATATATATCTTACCTGGTTTCTGCTTTTCATCACAACTGCTGAGAGCAACTGCAAGAGCTGAAATCAAAATGGCGGTTAAAAAATTAATTCGTTTCATTTATCAATTATCAGTTAAATAATTTTTTTAATTCCCAGCTAACCAGCAGGGTTACCAGCTTAATATCCTTTCTCCAGTTCTCTGTACAATTTTTGCTCCCTGTCGTACCTGCCAAGCCACCAGCCGGTTTCAGCATGCTGCACATTTATTTCTTTAGCCCCGGCATTTTGTAAAAAAGCCTGTACTTCTGCATCGTTTGTTTTATCAGTGCATTCAATTACCATTACAAATAAATCATCTGTTGACCTTAAATGAAAATGATGTTTTTTTATAAATGGCGACAGCTGACAGAGGTAGCAAAAAGTAAGCACCATACCCACCGCTGCAAATAATACGGTCAATTCAAATGTAATGGGTATCCATGCCGGTATTGCCAGGTGTGGCTTGCCTCCAATATTCAAAGGCCAGTCTTTAGTCAATATCCAGCTGATGCAGGTTAATGCTGTGGTGGTGCCCGTGATGCCGTAAATAAAACCAGCAGTATGCAAACTGGTTTCCCTTAAACCCATTGCATGATCGAGACCATGTACCGGGAAGGGTGTATATACATCATGAATTTTGTAACCGGCACGACGTACTTTTTTTACCGCCGGAAACAACACCGCTTCATCATCAAAGCATCCAACAACAAATTTTTTTATTCCTCCAGCCATGTTAATTATTAATTATTAATTATCAATTATTAATTCTAGTGAGCATGTTCCACTTCATCCAAATAAAACTTCTCTGCATCCGCCTTCTCTATATCCGTCATCTTGTGTTTGTAATTTTCACCAGATGTTTTTAAAATACTTTTGATCTCTGCCACAGCGATTACCGGAAAGTATTTTGCAAATAAGAAGAAACAGGTAAAGAACAATCCAAAAGTACCCAGATAAAACCCAATCTCATAAACAGAAGGGCTGTAATAAGTACTCCAGCTTGATGGTAAATAATCCCTGTAGGTGGATGTTACAATAATTACAAAACGTTCGTACCACATACCAATATTAACGATGATACTCATGAAGAAAGTAAACGCAATATTCCTTCTTAATTTTTTGAACCAGAACATTTGCGGTGATACCACATTACAGAACATCATCAGCCAGTAACTCCATCCATAAGGACTGAATAAGTTGGCCCTGTTTTCTTTGAAAGCCCACCACTCGTAAGGGTTTTGACCATACCATGCAATGAACAATTCGGTGATATAAGCAATACCAACTATTGACCCCGTCAACACAATTACTTTATTCATTGCTTCGATGTGGCCAAGGGTGATATAATCTTCCAGCATAAATACTTTTCTTAAAACAATCATCAGTGTTTGCACCATCGCAAATCCGCTGAAGATAGCACCGGCCACAAAATAAGGAGGGAAGATAGTAGTATGCCATCCCGGAACAATAGAGGTGGCAAAGTCAAAAGATACAATGGTGTGCACTGATAATACCAGTGGAGTACTTAACCCTGCCAACACCAACGAAAGGCTTTCGTGACGTTGCCAGTGTTTGGTACTTCCTGTCCAGCCAAAAGAAGCAACACCATATAATAATTTACGCAGTTTAGTTTTTGCCCTGTCCCTTACAGTTGCCAGATCGGGTAACAAACCAGAATACCAGAACAACAGGGAAACAGTGAAATAAGTAGAAATTGCAAATACATCCCAAAGCAACGGCGAATTAAAATTTACCCACAAAGGCCCACGGCTGTTTGGATAAGGCAATACAAAAAACGCCATCCATACCCGACCCATATGCCAAATCGGGAACTGGCCTGCACACATTACTGCAAAAATTGTCATCGCTTCTGCGGCTCGGTTTACACCTGTTCTCCATCCCTGACGAAAAAGCAACAAGATAGCAGAGATCAGCGTTCCGGCATGACCAATACCCACCCACCATACGAAGTTGGTAATATCCCAACCCCATCCAATGGTTTTATTCAGGTTCCACTGGCCAATACCATAAGTAACCTCCCGATAGATACTGTACACACCAAATAATAATAAAGCAACACTAATGTAAAAGCCAATGTACCACAAGCGGCTCGGCTTCATCTCAATAGGGCTTATGATATCCTCTGTTACCTGGTGATAATCTTTATTACCATTTACCAAAGGTTCCCTGATCTGTGATTCGTACTTTAATAATGACATATATTTTCAGCTTTTGGCCTTTTACTTTTTTATTTTTTTGAACCCGTCATTGGTTCTTTTTTTAGCTTCAGTGGCGTCGCACTCTTATACATTTTCACTTTACTGAAAATGTACATTATGCATGTACTTTCTCTTCTTTTTTAGCGCCTTCTTCTTTCATTTCACCCTCTTTTTCTTTTTCGTTTGTTACATGCCTGTCTGTATTTTTTATTTTGGCTAAGTAACTAATATTGGGAAGTACATGCAATTGCTCCAGTACATAAAAGTTGCGGTGCTTTTGCTCAACATTTCTTATTTTATATACATCGCTCTCTTTATCATTTACATTGCTAAAGCTGATGGCATGTGTAGGACAAGCCTGCATACAGGCAGTCTTAACATTGCGGATCAATGATGGATCTTCTGCTTTTTTAGCAATCAGTTTATTTTCCTGCAAACGCTGCACACAGAAAGAACATTTTTCAATAACACCTCTTGAACGAACCGTAACATCCGGGTTTAATACCATCCTTGTTAAGTCGTCATTCATTTGTGTGGTTACATCGTTCATAAGGCCTTCTTCAATCATCGGGTTTTGATTATCAGGGAAGCTGTCTGCTCCGGTATAATCTAACCAGTTAAAACGACGTACTTTAAATGGACAATTATTGGCGCAATATCTTGTACCGATACAACGGTTATAAGTCATTTGATTAAGGCCTTCGCTGCTGTGATTGGTAGCTGCTACGGGGCAAACATTTTCGCAAGGTGCATTATCACAATGCTGGCACATCATCGGCTGAAACACTACATCCGGGTTGTTCATATCACCAGTGAAATACCGATCAATACGCAACCAATGCATTTCATGGGCTTTCATTACCTGTGTTTTACCAACAACTGCTACATTATTTTCAGCAGTACAGGCTACCACACAGGCGCTGCAACCGGTACAGGTATTCAAATCTATACTCATGCCCCATTTAATACCGGGTTTTTCCTCCATCAAATCAGGATAAATGGTTGCATCTTTTCTATAATCTTCGCCAGTGCTGAACTTGGTTAAATTCTCTCTTTCTTCATTTGGCTCTGCTAATACAGCTTCCGGATTGGCTACAAATTTTACAAGGCTGGTTTCATAAATTATAGGCCTGCTTTCTGATGAACCATGCACCTGTGTTTGAGCAACTGCATACACATTACCTGTCTTGGTAATTTCACATGCTGCAGAGTACCTGAATCCAGTGTTATCAAAACCAACCAATGGATAGGCATTCACGCCTGCAGCATTTGCAGACATTCCAATATTGTCTTTGGTTTTATTTTTATCTGCACTTTGTCTTCCGTATCCTAAAGCTATTGCCACCACATTTGGGTGAATACCCGGGATGATTAAAACAGGTAATTCAACTTCTTTACCGTTAGCAATTTTTATTTTTACCGTTGGCTTTTCTGGTTCCACTTCGTACCTGTCTCCCTGACGTTGATTTTTCAAAACATCTATTCCCAGGATGGTATTTGCCATTGCCGGACTCATCAAAGCATAATTGTCCCAGGCTACTTTTGATATTGGATCAGGTAATTCCTGCAGCCAGGGGTTGTTAGCCTGGTTACCATTTCCTATCGATACTTTTTGATAAATAACCAATTCGTAATTACCAGCTTTGGCACCGGCAACTTTGCTCACAGCCTCAGCTAATTTTGCATTACTGAAAGCACCTGCAGCTACTGAAGCAGCAGGTTCAATTACACCTGTCTGCAAAGCCTGGTTGTATCCATCCGCTCCTTTGTCTGCCAATTTTTTTGTCCAGAAGTCTTTGTAATAAGCTTCGTAATCCAAAGCACTGCCCGACCATTTTAATAAAGAGGTTTGAAAAGCCCTTGTTTTAAACAAAGGATTGATCGTGGGCTGAATTAAACTGTAGTATCCTGTTTTAGGTTCAGCATCACCCCAGCTTTCTAACCAGTGGTGGGTTGGGATACTGTATTTACACAATTCGGTTGTTTCATTCATTGTTGGATTGAAAGAAACCGTAACCGGAACTTTTTTTAACCCGTCTGCAAATTTTTTGCTGTCGTTGTAAGTATAAACAGGGTTAGTGGCATGAACAAACAAAGCGCTAACAGCACCTGTATTCATGTCATCCACCAGTTTGGTAAAATCTGCGTCTATACCCTGGCGATAGTTGGAAGTAACAGCCCAGTTAATGGTTTTGCCATTTGCACCAATTGCTTCATTGATGGCATTTACAATGATCTGCAGGTTAACATCGTTGCTTCCGCAAACCACCAAGGCGGCACCTTTGTTTGCATTTAATAAGGAAGCTGCCAAAGCAATTCCTTTATTCAAGTCTGCATCGGTAATAGCAGGGGCCGTAACAGCACCGCCTAATTTTGCCAGTATTGCTAAAGCAACAGCTGCTTTTTCGGATGGCTTGTGAAGGATACGGTCATCAGCATTACTGCCTGTTAAACTTAATGTACTTTCAAAATGTATGTGGCGGCTCATTTCAGGTTTTTCGCCAGAAATTTTCCTGTTTTTTGCATACTGAGAAGCAAACTCTACCGGGCTTAACCAGGTGCCTAAGAAATCTGCACCTAAACTCACAATTACTTTGGCATTATCAAAATGATAAGAAGGCAATGCTTTTTTTCCATAACAGGCTTCATTGGCCAGCAACATACCACTGTAACTGATGGCATCATATTGTACATGACGGCTGCCCGGATATTTTGCTATAAACTCACCGATTACCTGAAGTGTGCTGGGAGAGTTGATGGTAGAAGTTAACAACACTACCGGCTTACCGCCAAGGCTGCTTAATTTTTCTCCAATCGCTTTATCAACGATATCAAACGTAGGTACTTCTTTAAAATCTTTGCCATCGCTCTGCATTGGATAACGCAGCCTGGTGGTATCATACAAATCTAAAACAGAAGCCTGCGCCTGTGCACTGGTACCGCCGCCTGTAATAGTTGATTTATCATTTCCTTCAATCTTAATTGGACGTCCGTCTCTTTGCTTAACCACTACCGGTATTACATCCCCTTCATTTACATAAGTGGAAGCATAATAATTAGCAACCCCCGCAATAAGATTGTCTGGCTTTTGTAAATAAGGCACCACCTTGCGTACCGGCATTTCGCAACTGGCGGCTAATGTAGCAGCAGCAGTGCTAAAACCTAAATATTTAAGGAAATCCCTGCGTGGGCTTTTAGCATTCATCAAACCATTATCAAGATCTTCCAGTGGCAGCAAATCTTCCTGAAATTCATTCTGTGCCTTTTGCTGAAAATCTTCTGTTTGATTTAACTCTCCAAAACTTTGCCAGTACTTTTTTTCCATAATATTTTAATATGCTGATATGCAGATGTGCAAATGTGCAGATTTAAAATTCAGCGTGCCTTTAATTGGCACATTTGCACATTGGCTAGTTTGCTAATTATTTAATAGTGACATTTTTGACATTCTGTTCCGCCGATTTTTTCCACGGTCACACTATCCATTTTACCATCCCTGATATCTTTGTGAAACTTCTCGTAAATGCTGTAAAACTTATTGCCTTCACCGGTTTCTTTGTTATAAAAATTCACTTTGCTTTCCCTGTGGCAATTGATACACCATCCCATACTCAATTCTGCAAATTGTTTTACTTCCGGCATTTCCTGAATAGGGCCATGGCAGGTTTGACAATTTTGCTTACCGACTTTTACATGCTGGCTGTGGTTGAAATAAACATGATCGGGAAGGTTGTGAATTTTTACCCATTGAATAGGCTTGCCTGGCTTATCATATTTTTTTGAATCCGGGTTCCAGCCTGCATAAGAATATAATTTTTGAATTTCGGCAGTACCATTTACTTCTATTCCATTTTCACGGACAATTTTATCTCCCTTATAATCTTTTACCGCCATGTGGCAGTTCATACAAACATTTACAGAAGGGATATTAGAAAATTTACTGTCTTGTGCACCGCTATGGCAATACAAACAGTTTATTTGATTGGTACCGGCATGTACTTTATGGGAATAATAAATAGGTTGTTCCGGTTGATAATCTTTCATGCGACCAAGGCCTATGGCTGCATTGATGGTTTTGTATCCACCTAGACAGAAAAGCCCTATAACAGCAAGCATCAGGTAAGTTTTATTGCGGTAGAAAGGAACCGGCTCTGTTCTTAAAACACCATCTTTTTCTTCAGATAATTTACGCAGGCTGCTGTTAACCTGTAATAATATTAATGCGATGATGGCAAGTACTAGTGTGAGAATTCCAAATAAAAGGGAATTATCTTCTTTGGGTGAACCATCATCTGTCTTTTTTGCTACAGGAGCAGTATATGCATCCGCATAGTCTAATATCGCTTTGATGTCGGCCTCTGGCAGGTTAAATTGGGTCATCCTCGAACCATATTCAGCCAATAATTTTTTGGCATACGAATCAGTTTCCAGCAAAGTATTCACATTGTTAACCCATTTATAAGCCCAAGTCTTACTCGGTTCTCTATCTCTTGCTCCTTTCAATGCAGGGCCAGTGTACTTTTCATCCGGCTTGTGACAGTTGGCGCAATTGGCTTTAAACAAAGCCTCTCCATCGGCTGCTAAAATAGTATTGGAGGAAAGAATTAATGCAATAAAAAACGTACTTGCAAAAACAGTGTTGATGATTTTTCGGTAGCGACTCATACAGTTATTAGGATGCTTGTGTGGAAAAAATATCCTTCTATGGCTGCAAAAATAAGTCAGTATGTTCACATAATATCAACATTTTTAAAAAAAATTTTCTCCCGTCCAGCCTGACTTTCAGCCGATTGTTGTACCTGCCAGCTATCTTTTGTCATGTTTTTGTAAACAGAATTAAGGTCTCCGGCAATTTATGAATTTGATAATCTTTTCTTAAAAATTTAATCCATTTTTGCTGCATGTTGAACAAATTGAAACAACGCTGGAAAGTAAACGATGTAAATCTTATATTGATCATCTGCACTTTTGCTTTGGGCGGAAGCCTTTGTGGGTGGCTCGGTAAAAAGCTAATATCCTTTACCGGTATTGAAAAAGGTGCCGGATGGATTGTGCTTTATCTTGTTTTTGTCAGTTTACTTTGGCCTTTTTGTGTGTTGCTGGTAAGTATTCCTTTGGGGCAGTTTTTATTTTTTAAAAACTACTTATCAAAACTGTGGGGCAAAATTAGTGGCAGGCAAAAGCCGGTTATTTCCATCGCCATCTTTGCCAGCGGCGCCGGCAGCAATGCTCAAAAAATTATTGACCAGTTTAAAAACCATCCTTCCATAAAAACTGCTTTGATCGTATGCAATAAACCAGAGGCTGGAGTATTATCCATTGCTTCCCGGGAAAATATTCCCAGCCTTATTATAGAGAGAAAAAGATTTGAAGCAGATGGCTATTTAACCGAACTCAAAAATTATAAAATTAATTTTATTGTACTGGCGGGGTTTTTATGGAAGATGCCGGTAGTTTTAATTCAGGCTTATCCGGATAAAATTATCAATATACACCCAGCTCTTTTGCCAAAGTATGGCGGCAAAGGCATGTATGGCAGCAGGGTACATGAAGCGGTTATTAATGCAAAAGAAAAAGAATCGGGCATCAGCATTCATTATGTAGATGAAATATACGACCATGGCAGAATCATTTTCCAGGCTACCTGTATTGTTAACGAAAATGATAGCCCCGACAGCCTTGCACAAAAAATACATGAATTGGAACACCGGCATTATCCTGCAGTAATCAGTTCCCTGCTGCAAATACCAAAATAGTAGTTAAAATACAGTGGCCTGCTTTTCAAATAGTAATTGTTGCCTAATATTGCCCGGCATAACTTTTTTTGATTGAAACAATTATACAAAATACTTTTTTTCTCACTTTCTTTCCTGTTGCTGGCTGCCGGTGCAAAAAGCCAGTTAACCATCAGCGGAACAGTTTACGACTCCACCAAAACGATTCCTATAAAAGATGTCCTGATAAAAAGCAGCAACGGTACCAGCACCATTACTGATTCTGCCGGGCATTATGCTATCGTTACCACCGACAAAGACTCCCTCACATTTACCTATCTTAATAAGCCCACCGCAAAGTTTGCCGTACGCCAAATTCAGGATATTGGCAATTTTGATATCTCCTTACATATAAGGCTATCCGAAAAATTCAGAACACTAAAAGAGGTAAAAATTTATAGTAAAAATTTTAAACAGGATTCTGTTGAAAACCGGGAGCAGTATGCTAAACTGTTTAATTATCAAAAGCCCGGGATCAAATTAAGTTCTGATGCTTACACGGGTGCCGCAGGTATGGACCTGGATGAATTGATAAATGTATTCCGCTTTAAAAGAAACCGGCAACTTAGAAAAATGCAGGAACGGCTGATGGAAGAGGAAAAAGAAAACTATATTAACTACCGCTTTAATAAAACCACCGTAAGGCGTGTAACAAGGCTGGAAGGGAAAGACCTGGAAACGTTTATGAAAGAATTCAGACCGGGTTTTGAGTTTACACAGCAGAGCAGTATTGTTGAATTTTACCAATATATTTTAAATGCCTCTTACCAGTATAAAAAGGAATTATTGATGGGGCGGTGAAAAAGAATTGGCTTTTGATTTTAGTCCGGGATTATTAAGTGTTGCACAAAAATTATTTATTAAAAACAAAAAAGGTTCTGACATAATCAGAACCTTTTTGCTCCCCCTGCCCGACTTGAACGGGCGACCCTCTGATTAACAGTCAGATGCTCTAACCAACTGAGCTAAGGAGGAATGGGCGGCAAAAATAAGGCTTTTTATTTTTTAGCAAAATAATTAAGTGCTTATTTCAACCAATTGAATAATTTATTTTCTTCAAAGCCAACAAATACGCCTTCTGCCCTTACCTGTATCGGGAACGTTTTTAAAAAATAACCTTCGCCGCTGCTGTTTCTGCCATTGGTTATATTAAAGCGGTATCGATGCAGTGGGCAAACAATATTCCCCAAAGCATCTATGTAACCATCTGCCAGGGTACCGCCTGCATGGGGGCATTTGGCAATACAGGCATTTATCACATTTTCTTTTTTTGAAAGGCAGATTTTTTTATCCGCCACATCAACCTGCAGCAAATTATTTTCATTAAAAAATAATTCTTCCTGACTATCTGCCACTTTATGCCAGGTATATTTTTTTGATGCCTCCATTAAAATGATCTAACGGTTTAGTAAAAAAATTCTGCCCGGTAAGGATACCGCACCTGGTACATATCCCTTACTTTATTAAGGATTGTTTGCCTCAGCAAATCAATATTTGTTTTTTCGATGGCAGAAACAAATACACAGTTTCCCTTCGTTTCATTTTGCCATCTTGCTTTGAGGTCGTCGAGTATTTCTTTTTTTACTTCCGGTTCTAGCCACTTGTCAAAAGCTTCCAGTTCGTATTTATCCATTTTATTAAAAATGGTGACTGTCGGCTTTTCGCCGACTCCTAATTCGGCTAATGTTTTGTTCACCACTTTCAATTGCTCTTCAAACTGCGGATGACTCATATCCACCACATGCAGCAATATATCTGCTTCCCTTACTTCATCGAGTGTACTTTTAAAACTTTCTACCAAATGATGTGGCAGCTTGCGAATGAAACCCACTGTATCGCTTAACAGGAAAGGCGTTTGTTCAAACACCACTTTTCTTGTAGTGGTATCCAGTGTTGCAAATAATTTATTTTCGGCAAACACTTCACTTTTACTCAACAGGTTCATCAGGGTTGATTTACCAACATTGGTGTAGCCTACCAGCGACACTCTTATAAATTCACCCCTTTCTTTTCTTTGGGTAAATGACTGCTTATCTATTTCGGCTAACCGTTTGCGTAGTAAGGTTATTTTATCTTTCACAATACGGCGGTCAGTTTCAATTTCTGTTTCACCCGGGCCCCTTGTTCCTACACCACCACCCTGCCTTTCCAAATGCTTCCACATTCCTTTCAACCTGGGTAAAATGTATTGGTACTGTGCCAGCTCCACCTGGGTTTTTGCCTGTGCAGATTTAGCCCTGCTGGCAAAAATATCCAGTATCAAATCGCTGCGGTCGATTGTTTTTACGCCCAGTTCTTTTTCTATATTTTGAATTTGTGAGCCGGTGAGTTCATCATCAAAAACTACTAGGTCCACATCCGGCTGCAGGGTTACAAATTTTTTAATTTCTTCCAGCTTACCCTTGCCAACAAATGTGCGGCTATCCGGGTGAGGCAGTTTTTGAGTAAATCTTTTTACAGCTGTCACCCCTGCCGTTTCTGCTAAAAATGCCAGCTCATCTAAATAGTCTTTTAGCTGCAGTTCTGTTTGCTCTGCTGTTACCAAGCCCACCAGCACTGTTTTTTGTTCCTGTTTAAATTTTCTTTTCTCTATCAAAATATTTTCTTTTTCTGTTTATTTTATTGTCGCCGGTAATTTTGTTTCTACAAAAATAAAGCGTTCCTGCATTAGTACAGGAACGCTTTAGATAAATCTCATTTGCAATATAATTAGTTTACTACTG
The DNA here is from genome assembly GCA_031371545.1 of Chitinophagaceae bacterium. Lineage (GTDB taxonomy): Bacteria > Bacteroidota > Bacteroidia > Chitinophagales > Chitinophagaceae > Ferruginibacter. Next base: position 12,716 of record JANMJU010000117.1, on the reverse strand, counting down.
TTTCTTTTGCCGGGATTACCCATTTTTGCATTTCCTCACAGGTTTTATATTCAGCATCAATCTTAATATAATAAGTGGGTATTTTTTCTGTGAACCATTTTTCAAGGGTGTTATTCTTTTTTTCTTCTAAAGCCCTTTGAGCAATTTTACTGTAATCATCTTTTATGTTTTCCCTGTGTGGTTCACTCCTGCTTAACAGGTAAACTATTCTTACACCCCGTTTGCCTCTTTCATCAGCAAATTCTGTTGGCTGAGAATATTCACCAACTTTTAAATTTTTCATCATTACCACCATGTCTTTATCTAACTGGTCGATGGTAATGTAGGTGCTTCCTTCAGCATTTGACTTTCTTCCTCCTGTAAACTTGCTTGCTTCATCATCACTGTATTTTGCAACCGCTTCTCCAAATTGTATGGTGCCTGCAATCAGTTTAGCCCTTACTGAATCCAGTTTTTGTTTGGCTCCGGTTACTTCTGTCTTTGTTACCTGCGGAATTTTGAGGATATGCCTTACCACCGCATCATCGCCGGCCCGGTTTACCATTTGAATAATATGATAACCAAACTTACTTTTGAATGGGCTGGATACCTGTCCTTCTTTTAATGAAAAAGCTTTTTGCAAAAATGCAGGATCCCATTGCTTTTCATTCCTGTTCAATTCATATTTACCACACTTGTCTTTACTTCCCGGATCTTCTGAATAAAGTGCTGCCAGTGTGCAGAAGTCTTTCTTCCCGTTTTCCAACTGTAATTTGAATTCTTTTAATTGGTCGATAGCATATTCTTCTGCATCCCTGCCGGCTTTTGGAAAGGTTACAATCTGACCAATCTCCAGTTCGCTTTCATAAAAAGATAAACTGTCTTTTGGGATTTTATCAAAGTATGCTTTTACTTCATTGGGTGTGATGCGGATGCCCTCCACAATTTTATTACGCATTAAACCTGCCAGTTTTCTTTCCCTGAAACCATCTTTAAAATCTTCTTTTAACTGGTACAATGTTCTGCCTGAAATTTCTTCTAATTTTTCTTTCGACCCGTAAGCATTGATGAACCCACGTATTTGGTTGTCGATGTCTGCGGCTATTTCTTCATCTGATATTGGCAATGAATCTTTTTCGGCTTGCAGCACAAGTGCTTTGATGCCCATTGCCTGTTCTAAAGAAAGGCATTTTGCATTTACCGGCACTTCTACTCCCTGACGCTGCATATCAAGTATTGTATTATCTATATCACTTTTTAAAACGATCTTATCGCCTACCACAGCAATAATTTTATCTGCCTGCACTTTCTTTGGCTGGGCCTGGGAAGCAAGAAATAAAAAATTAGAAATAAGAAATGCAAAAAATATTTTCATATTCAAAAAATTATTTTCAAAAATAAGGCAGATGAAATACGGTGAAATCATCTGCCTGCTTTATTAACAAATGTTTGTTCTGCCAAAGATTACAAAGTCCGCTTCACTTCTACTTCTTCAAAGGCTTCTACAATATCTCCAACCTGGATGTTTGCATAATTTTTAATGGTCAATCCGCACTCCATATTATTGGTTACTTCTTTCACATCATCTTTATAGCGTTTCAAACTTCCCAGCTCTCCGGTAAATATTACAATGCCATCTCTAACCAAACGGATGCGGTTGTTCCTCGCAATTTTACCTTCGATAACAATACAACCTGCAACGGTGGCTTTATCAAATTTGTACATTTCTTTGATCTCCACATTGGCCAGTATCTTCTCTTCAACACCCGGTTCCAGCATACCTTCCATTGCACTCCTGATTTCTTCAATGGCATTGTAAATAATAGAGTACAGTTTGATTTGTATGGACTCAGCCTCGGCCAATCTTGCTGCCTGTATTGACGGACGAACATTAAAACCAATGATGATTGCATCGGATGCATTTGCCAAAGTAACATCACTTTCTGTAATAGCACCTACGGCTTTGTGAATCACTTTCACTACTATTTCTTCGGTGCTTAATTTCTGCAATGAATCACTCAGTGCTTCTACCGAACCATCTACATCACCTTTAATAATTACATTCAGTTCTTTAAAGTTGCCCAATGCCAAACGACGGCCAATTTCATCGAGTGTAATGTGTTTCTTAGCCCTCATGCCCTGCTCCCTCAATATTTGTCCACGCTGGTATGCTTTTTCTCTTGCCTCACTTTCATCTGCATATACTTTAAATGTTTCACCAGCTTGCGGTGCTCCATTCAATCCTAAAATTAAAACGGGGGTAGATGGCGGCGCAATATCAGCACGCTGGTTACGCTCATTGTACATTGCTTTTACCTTACCAAAATTTTGGCCTGATACAATCATGTCACCCTGCTTAAGGGTACCATTTTGTACCAAAATAGTTGCTACATAGCCACGGCCTTTATCAAGCGAAGCCTCAATAACGGTTCCGTTTGCAGCCTTTACCGGATTGGCTTTTAATTCTAAAATGTCTGCTTCCAGTAATATTTTTTCCAGCAGCAGGTCTATATTTAATCCCTGCTTGGCGCTTATTTCCTGGCTTTGGTATTTACCTCCCCAGCTTTCCACCAATATATTCATCGATGCCAGTTGTTCCTTAATTTTTTCAGGGTTGGAACCATCCCGGTCAATTTTGTTGATGGCAAATATCATTGGAACATTAGCCGCCTGTGCATGCGATATTGCCTCTTTTGTTTGTGGCATTACAGCATCATCTGCAGCCACCACTATTACAGCAATATCTGTAACCTTGGCACCCCTCGCCCTCATGGCCGTAAAGGCTTCATGGCCAGGAGTGTCTAAGAAAGTGATGTGCCTTCCGTCTTTTAAAGTTACTTCATAAGCACCAATATGCTGTGTGATACCACCAGCTTCACCGGCAATTACATTTGTATTTCTGATATGATCCAGCAAAGATGTTTTACCATGATCTACGTGGCCCATGATGGTAACAATTGGCGCCCTTGACTTTTGGTCTTCTGCATTATCTTCTTCATCATCTTCTTCTAAACCTGCTGCATCTTCCACACCAATAAATTCCACTTCGTAATTAAATTCGCTTGCTACCAGTTCAATAACGTCAGCCTCTAAACGCTGATTAATGGAAACCATGATACCGAGGTTCATACACTTGCTGATAACATCTGCAAAACTTACATCCATCAGGTTGGCCAGTTCGCTTACTGAAATAAATTCTGTTACCTGCAGTTTATTTGTTCCTTCACTATCACCATCCCTTTGCTCTGCCTGTTCACCTCTTTTAGCCTTGCGGTACTTGGCTTTCAGGCTTTTGCCCCTGCCGCCGCCGCCAGATAATTTGGCCTGTGTTTCTTTTATTTTATCCTGGATTTCTTTTGCGTCAATTTCTTTGTCTTCTCTCCGGGCTGGAGTTGATGGCCTGTTATTAAACCTGCCCTGCCCCTGGCCACCCTGGCCTTGTCCCTGTCCGGCAGGCCTGTTAAATCCTCCGGGTGCTCCGCCTGGCCTATTTCTATTGGGATCGAATCCACCACCTTGTCTTGGAGGATGATTTCCCGGAGCTTGTCCTCCCTGTGGCGGCGGAGTTCCCCCACCTTTTCTTTCTACAGGAATACGCTTGCGTTTACGTTTATCGTCACTATCCTTCTTAGGTCTGGTATCGTTGTCAACCGGCAGTTCAATTTTGCCCAATATCTTAGGGCCTTCAAGCCTGTCGGCTTTAATATTTTCAATTGTTGCAGGAGCATCCGGCTTAGGTTCTTCTACAATTACCTCTGCAGCAGGGGCTGGCTTTTCAGGGGCCGGTACCGTGGGTTCCGCCGGTTTCTCTGCTGCTTTTTTAGCTGCCGGTTTCTCTACTTTTTCTTCTGTTTTTTTGGTAGATTTTTTAGGCCTTGTTGATGAATCAATCGCATCTAAATCTATCTTAGTAACAACTTTAGGTGCTTCTAATTCGGGGGCTTCAATTTTAACTACTGCTACTTTTTTGTCGGCTTCTTCTACTACCGGTACCGGTGCTGTTTCTTTGGGAGCAGTTGCTGCTACTGGCTCTGCAACTACAGGCTCTGCCACCACCACTTCAGCTACTTTTTCCACAACCGGAGGAGCTGGATGAGCAGGAGCTACTGTTTCTTTTTTCTTGAAAGAGAGGTCTTCTTCATCTCTTTTCTTTTTAGGTTCTGCGCCTGCGGCCCCTTTTGTTAGTTCAATCTTTTCAGCATTTTGCTTAGCTACTTTGTCCTGCTGAAACTCTGACTGCAGCACACGGTACATTTGTTCCGTAAGCTTGGCAGTAGGCTTCAGGTCTTCATTGCTAAAACCTTTTGACTCCAAAAATTCAATAAGGGTGTCTTTTCCAATATTAAACTCTTTGGCCGCCGCCATTAATCTGGGTGTATTTGTTGCTACTTCTGACATTCTTGATTTTGTACCTGAATCCCAATGGGACTAATGTATTCCGTTATAATTATTAAATTCTGTTACTTGCTGAAATCAATCTTCTTACTCTTTTTCAAACTCTTCTTTCAAAATCCTCAACACATCTGCAATGGTTTCTTTTTCCAGGTCTGTTCTGCGTTCCAATTCTTCTGCATTTAATTCCAATACTGATCTTGCTGTATCACATCCCACTTTCTTCAACGCCTCAATTACCCATGGCTCTATCTCATCGCTGAATTCTTCCAGATCAATATCAAACTCATCTACTTCACCTTCACTATCCCTGAATACATCTATTTCAAATCCTGTTAATTCACAAGCCAGTTTAATGTTCACCCCTCTTCTGCCAATTGCCAGGGAAACCTGGTCTGGCTTCAGGTAAACAGTAGCATGTTTCTTTTCGTCATCAATATCGATGCTGGTGATTTTTGCCGGCGTAAGTGAACGCTGGATCAATAATTGAATATTGCTTGTCCAGTTGATTACATCAATATTTTCATTTTTCAATTCTCTTACAATACCGTGAATGCGGCTACCTTTCATCCCCACACAGGCTCCTACCGGATCAATCCTGTCATCAAAACTTTCTACCGCAATCTTGGCCCTTTCTCCCGGATCCCTCACAATCTTTTTCACTACAATCAGGCCGTCAAATATTTCGGGCACTTCTATTTCTAATAATTTTTCAAGGAAAGAAGGGCTTGTTCTTGAAATTACAATCACCGCCTGGTTATTTTTTAACTCTACTTTCTTTACAACGCCTCGTACATTTTCCCCTTTCTTAAAATAGTCAGAAGGTATTTGTTCGGACTTTGGTAAAATCATTTCATTGCCTTCTTCGTCCAGCAACAGCACTTCTTTTTTCCAAACCTGGTACACTTCTCCACTCACAATTTCGCCTACCCTGTCTTCATATTTTTTAATCAACAAATTTTTCTTCAAATCGTTGATGCGGCTTGCCAATGTTTGCTTTCCCGCCAATATTGCCCTGCGGCCAAATTCTTTCTGTATATCCACTTCTTCGTACAACTCTTCTCCCACCTGGTAATCAGGTTCTATTTTGATTGCGTCTTTGTATTCAATCTCCGTAAGGGTGTTGTACACATCGTCATTATCCACAATTGTACGACGGCGGAAAATCTCCAAATCGCCTTTCTGGTCATTTACAATCACATCAAACTGTTCATCACTGCCATATTTTTTACGGATCAATGTTTTAAAAACATCTTCCATTACTTTCATCAACGTAGGACGATCTATGTTTTCTGCATCTTTAAATTCCTGGAAGGAATCAATTAAATTAATACGTGCCATATACCTTACCAGCCTCACTTTTGTATCCCCGCCGGCAGGGGAGTTTTATTATAAAAATTAAAAGGATATCAATACAATTGCCTGTTTTATCTCGTTAAAAGCAATATCTTTTATATGTGTTACTGCTTTTTTATTTTTTCCTTCTGTGTATTCAATCTGAATACCATTTTCATCTGCACTTAACAATTTACCTTCTTTTTTGGTATCGTCTGTAAACGTTACTTCCAGTTTGCGTCCAATATTTTTTTTGTACTGCCGCAGCATTTTCAGCGGTTCATCCACACCCGGGCTGGATACTTCCAGTGAAAAATTACCATCCGGATACCAGGCTTCTTCTTCGATTATTTTGTATAATGCCCGGTTTATTTTGATACATTTTTCAATGCTCAACCCACTGTCTGCATCTAAAAACACTTTTATGTTATTAGTAGGTTTAATACGGACAGAAACTAAAAAAATGTCTTCGTTGCCCTCAATTAATTTTTCAATTAATGCTTCTGTTGCCTGTATGGGTGATGCCTGGTTCATTGTAAAAAAAGAAGGGAACGTCTTCGTTCCCTTCATCTGTTTCTTTTTTCCGAGGCAAATGTAAGTAACAAATAGTTACCCTCCAAAACAGAGTACTTTTTTAAAATATCGGGAGTTTATATTATTGCTAAATATTAACAGCGTGACTGCCGATCAATTTATACATTTGCAGTATGAACTTTTTTAGACTCGCCTTTGAGCTCTTTGCGCTCTATATTTTGTACAAATTAGTTTTTGATTTTATTATCCCTGTTGCTAAAACCACCAAGCAGGTAAAGAAGCAATTTTCGGATATGAGTCAACAAATGCAGGAGAAAATGAATCAGCAGCAAACCAGTCAGCAACAGGCTAATTATTCCACCACTCCTTCCTCTGCCCCTAAAGCCAAAAGCGACGACTATATTGACTTTGAAGAAGTAAAATAGATTGTTCTTAAAACTTTTTTACTCCTCTTAGATGATTAATTATAAAATCCAGAGAGTTTCAATGTTTTCATCCGGCAGCAACAGGTGAGTGTATATCCCGATTGCTTTTGCTCCTTCGATATTTTTTTCTGAGTCATCAATAAACAGTGTTTCTTCTGCCTTTATCCCTGCATCTTCCAATACAAATTGGTAGGTAGATGGATAAGGTTTGCGCTTTTTTATGAGATGAGAATAATAGCTTTTAATAAAGTGGCCATCAAAGGAAGAATCCCCAATTTCCCTGTTAAATATTTTATTAAACTCCGTGTGATGAATACTGTTGGTATTACTCAGTAAAAACAGCTGGTATTTTTTTTTTAGTTGTGGCAAAAAAAGAAGACTTTCTTTTCTAAAGCTCAGCAGCATTGCATTCCATGCCTTCTGTATCTGGTTGTAAGTAGTACCTGACACACAATGCGGTTGCATAACAGCGCAAAATTTTTCTTCAGAAATTTTTCCGGTTTCCAATGTTTCAAACAATTCGTTTGCATTCGCCTGTGTATAAAAATCATCAAAGTTTTTTACTCCCAGTTCTTTGAACGCATCAGAAGTTTTGTAATAATCAATATCGAGCAATACGCCGCCAAGATCGAAAATGATATTTTTAATTGCTGCCATTTTTATTTTACCTTAACTGTTAAATGAAGATAGGCGATAAAAAATAAATTTAGCCTGGCGGGAAGAAAGAAATAACAAAACTAAACAACCAATTGTGCCCTGCGATTCTGCATTGTTTAATACAGAAAAGAAGTTGTAATTATGAATAGAATTAAAAATATTATACTGCCTGGAGCAGGTGGCAAATCGATAACGCTGGATATTTTTTTTAAAGAAAGTGAATATAAATTACCGGTTGTTATTTATGCCCATGGATTTAATGGTTTTAAAGATTGGGGCAATTTTGACCTAATAGCTGCAGCCTTTGCCAGTGCAGGTTTTGCGATGGTGAAATTTAATTTTTCTCACAATGGCACCACTCCCGATCAGCCAGAAGAATTTGCAGACCTGGAAGCATTTGGAAATAATAATTATACCAGGCAATTAGAAGATTTATTGCTGGTAACAAACTGGATCTGCAGCAAGGAAAACCCTTACCAATCTGTACTGGATCTGGAAAATATTTTTCTAACCGGGCATAGCATGGGCGCTGGCATTGCTATACTATTTGCAGCCGAAGATAAACGTATAAAAAAACTGGTTACCTGGGCTGGCATCAGTGAATGTAAAACACCCTGGGGCAACTGGTCAGTGGAAAAAATAAAAGAATGGAAAGAAAAGGGACTAGCCTATTATACCAACACCCGTACTAACCAGCAGATGCCTTTGTATTATCAATTGTACCAAGATTTTGAAAAAAAACAATCAAGATTGGATATTGAAAAAGCAATTAAGCAATTATCTATCCCTTTACTGATCTGCCATGGTTCCCATGATATTGCTGTGCCAGTTGAAAAAGCATACCTGCTAAAAGAATGGCAGCCTCTGGCAACTTTATTTATTGTAGAAAGCAACCATGTATTTGACAGGAAACATCCCTGGATATTGACTACACTTCCTGCTGCCATGGAAGCGGTGTTAATAGAAACCATTCATTTTTTAAAAGTAAGCCAGCCGGTTATAGATTTCTCTGAAAAATAAAAAAGGGGCCAGGATAAAAATCCAGCCCCGCTTTAAAATCCAATATCCTATGAAAAACCTTAACAAAGATATTGGTTACCTATATTGGTTGCAATACCCCTTTTAGGGTATTTTTTAAAATTTCAGTTAATGGGGCATATTTTTTTCATAAAAAAAGCCCTCACAAAAAGTGAAGGCTCTATAAATATGGGTTTTGAAATCTTTCTTTAATCAGTAAGATACATATACCTGCTGCGGCGAATCTTCTTTCCCTTCATGTAAAATTTGATGGGATATACATCCGGAGACTGTGTTAAACGGCCAAAAAGGTTTTGAAATACCCTGAATACAGAGTTACTGTTGTTTGTGTTATTATTATTTTTCATGGTAAAAGATATTAATGTGTAGCATTAACGTAGGGCAAGATAAATTATTGTGTTAAAATATTTAATCTCCCCAGATTCCATTTTAAAGAAACGAAAAATAAAGCCCTCACAAAAAGTAAAGGCTTTTATATCAGGGTGAGTTAGTAAAAATGTTGCTGGTTCTATGCCTGCTGTTTTCCCCTCACTGGATGTTTATCCCTTTTGTAATACTTGATGGGATATTCATCGTTTGCTTTTACCAGTTTACTAAAGAAGTTTTTAACCGCCTTCATAAGCGGCGCTGCCGGATGTTTTGAGGTGTTGTTATTCATTTCATAGGGTGTTTACAAGTTGAAAACGATACACATAGAAAAATATTGTAGTTGAATATCATTCTTTCATTAACGAAAATTTAATGCCACATAGATTTTAACTCCCCCTGCAACACTTAATTTAACTTTCTCTTATTATTAAGGAGACATGATTATACCCTCAAAAAACTACCGCAGCAAATTTATCTTTATTAAAAAAGCCTTTGGTAAAAACCAAAGGCCGACGATAAAAATTATTCGTTCAAAAAATCAATAATCAATTACCTGCTCCTCCATCACTTTTGGCATTGCCCTGAATTCATATTGCTGGTTGCGAAGCTGTGGTTCAAAACCTGCTTCTTTTATTGCATCTTGTATTCCTTGGCTGGTAAAGCGGTGTGGCGCTCCGGCAGCACTTACCACATTTTCTTCAATCATAATACTGCCAAAATCATTGGCACCTGCATTAAGGCAAAGCTGTGCTGTTTTCTTTCCTACTGTAAGCCAACTGGCTTGTATGTTTTTTACGTTCGGCAGCATGATCCGGCTCATGGCAATCATACGGATATATTCTTCTGCAGTGGTTAAATTGTGTACGCCCCTGATCTTCGCCAGCAAGGTATCCACATCCTGAAAAGTCCAGGGGATAAATGCAATGAACCCTTTTGCTCCCTCAGGTTTACGGCTTTGCACTTCTCTTAACTTCACCAAATGTTCAAAGCGTTCTGTGATTGTTTCCACATGTCCAAACATCATAGTGGCGCTGGTAGTAATATTAAGTTTGTGTGCTTCATGCATTACATCCAGCCATTCCTGACTGCCACATTTTCCTTTACTTATCAGGCGCCTTACCCTGTCGGTTAGTATCTCTGCACCTGGTCCTGGCAGACTATCCAGACCGGCTTCCTTTAATGCAATCAATACTTCCCGGTGAGTGCTTTTTTCTAACTTAGTTATGTGAGCCACTTCCGGCGGTCCTAGCGTATGCAATTTAATATTGGGGTAAAGGCTTTTTAATTCTTTAAAAAGATTTACATAATAACTTAACCCAAGATCGGGGTGATGGCCTCCCTGCAGTAATAATTGTTCACCACCGTATCGAATGGTTTCATCAATTTTTCTTTTGTAGGTTTCAATGTCTGTAATGTATGCTTCCGGATGGCCGGGAATCCTGTAAAAATTACAAAACTTGCAATTGGCAATGCACACATTGGTGGTATTTAAATTTCGATCAATGATCCAGGTTACTTTGCCATGCGGAACCTGTTTTTTCCTCAATTCATTAGCCACAAACATTAATTCTGCTAATGGTGCATGTTCAAATAAATAAACACCCTCTTCCACAGACAGCATTTCAAAATTGAGTGCCCTGCTATATAATTCGTTTAATTGCATAAAACCGTTTGAATAATTGATAACAAAAGTACATCCAATAGGTTGTATATTTATCGATATTGCTTATATGAAGAAAATGTTTTGCATAATTTTTTTTGCGTGCTTACTGTCTACAGCTATGGCACAGGAAATTCTTACCCCATTACCGGAAGCAAAATTCATTACCCGGTTTACATTTAAACAATATAGCGGAGGCGTAATGATTGTGCAGGGATTACTGAATAATTTTTCCGACACACTTAACTTTATTTTAGACACAGGCAGCGGCGGCATCTCCTTAGACTCAACCACCTGTGCCGTATTAGGAATAAAAGGAAGATTATCCGACACAACTATTACCGGTATGGGAACAGCGCACAAGGTAAAGTATGTTTATAACCAGCAATTGCATTTCCCGGGGCTTACTGTTGATAAACTTGATTTTCATATTAATAATTACGAGGTGCTGAGCAGTGTGTACGGAGAAAGGATTGACGGCATTATCGGCTATAATTTTTTCAGCCGTTATGTTGTCAGGATCAATTTTGACAGCACCAATATTGAAGTATACAGCCCCGGCGAATTTGAGTATCCCAAAAACGGGACAGTGATAAGGCCTGCCTTTACCAATTTACCCATACAAAATCTCCATATAAAAGATAAAAAAAATGTTGACTTTAATTTTTATTTAGATACTGGTGCAGGATTGTGTTTTTTAATGAGTGAAAGTTTTGCAGAAGACAGCAGTATTTTATTAAGCAAGCGCAAGCCGGTTATTACACAGGCTGAGGGAATGGGCGGCAAATTGCAAATGAAATTAACGTTAGTAAAATTGATACAGATAGGAAAATATAAATTCAGGCAGGTACCCACTTACATATTCAAGGATGATTATAACGTCACTTCCTATCCGTATGTTGGTGGCTTATTAGGCAACGATATTTTAAGGCGGTTTAATTTAATTCTCAACTACCCAAAAAGAGAAATTCATTTGCTGCCCAATGAACATTTTAATGATCCCTTTGACTATGCGTTCACAGGAATGTCATTATATTATGTAAATGGACAGATAATTGTTGATAACGTGACGGAAGATTCCCCGGCAGATAAAGCAGGATTAAAAACAGATGATATTGTGATTGCTGTAGGCACTAATTTTAGCAACAACATCATGCAGTATAAAAACCAGCTGCAATCTATAAATGAAAGAATCTCTATTTTAATACGCCGAAACGGCGAGTTGATGCAGTTGCATATAAAACCCAAAAGCATTATGTAAACAGTATCCTGATCTACAGGAAAAAAGCCCTGGTATCTCAGCTCCTTTTTTTATCCTAAAAACATAAATGGCATTATGCCGCTCCCCTTAACTTTGCCGCATGATTCAGTTTGATAAATTTACCCTCAGTAATGGACTAAGGGTATTGGTGCATGAAGATAAAAGCACCCCCATGGCAGTAGTGAATGTTATTTATGACGTAGGCGCCAGGGATGAAAGCCCCGACAAGACAGGCTTTGCCCATTTATTTGAACACCTGATGTTTGGCGGAAGTATCAATATTCCCAACTATGATGAACCGCTGCAGGTAGCCGGTGGCGAAAACAATGCCTTTACCACCAATGACCTTACCAACTATTATTGCCAGTTGCCGGTAGAAAATATTGAGACTGCTTTTTGGCTCGAAAGCGACCGGATGCTGAGCCTTGCCTTCAGCGAAAAAAGTTTGGCAGTACAGCGCAAAGTGGTGTGTGAAGAATTTAAAGAGCACTACATTAATAAACCTTACGGCGACACTTGGCACAAGATCAGGGAGCTGGCTTATACCACACATCCCTACCGCTGGATGACGATTGGCAAAGAATTAAAACATGTAGAAGATGCCACCCTGCAGGATGTAAAAGATTTTTTTTCTAAACATTATACCCCGGCAAATGCCATATTGGTAGTAGCCGGTAATGTAACCACTGATGCTGTAAAAGTATTAGCCGAAAAATGGTTTGGCCCGATTGCCACAGGAAATAAATATGAACGCAACCTGCCGCAGGAACCAAAGCAAACAGCTCCAAGAACGATGGAAATAAAAGCCAATGTGCCATTAGATGCATTGTATAAATGCTGGCATATTGCATCCCGGCTCGATGAAAGATATTATGCCACAGAATTAATTTCAGAAATATTAAGCGGTGGCGGATCATCCCGTTTATTCCAGGCATTGGTAAAAGAAAAAAAATTATTCAGCAATATAGAATGTCACCACACAGGCAGCACCGATGCTGGCCTGATGGCCATTGAAGGCAAGTTGGTAAAAGGTGTAAGCATGAAAGATGCGGAAGGAGCAATAATT
>JANMJU010000092.1:0-6777 GCA_031371545.1 Chitinophagaceae bacterium | reverse complement strand
GTAAACTAATTCTGACTGGAAATTATTTTTTGCAAGAAGCTGCTGTACCTGTGTTGCCTGCCATACTGCCAATTGGCTTTCTCTTGTTCCTATCCGTATCACTTTCACCATTGGCTTTAGTTTGTGCCTGTAGCAATGTATTCATTGATGGCTTCTATATAACTGCAGCCACGCTGATTTTGATTACGCATTTTTACCGCCATGCCATTGATAACCTTTTGTATTTTATCATCTGTATTGGCAGGGGTAAACATTTGTTTTGCAGAATAACTGATAAACATATCGCAGGATTGCATGGCGTATAATTTATTTTTTACCGCTTTTAATACCGGTACATGCTTACGCATATCATGCCATTCTAAAAATTCGTTGATGTGTTTTTTTATGATGACTGTTGCTTTGGGAACCTCTGCTTTTCTTTTTTCTAAAGTAGCATCTTTTATTTTTGACAACTCATCTACATTTACCAACGTGATATTGGGCAATGCCTGTGCAGCATTCTCTACATTGTATGGGATGGATAAATCAATAATAATTTTGCTGCCTTTGTTTTCAAGATGCGATTTAAAAATCACCGGCGCTGGCGCATTGGTAGCTACCAGGATGATATCAGCTTCCGCTAATTGCTTTGGCATTTCTTCTACAGAGGCAGATTGCAAACCCAGTTCTGCAGCTAATTCCAGCGCTTTTGATTCGGTGCGGTTAATGAGTGTAATATTTTTTGTATCCAGATAATCAACTAAATTTTTGCAGGTATTGCGTCCAATCTTTCCTGTGCCAACCAACAATATTTTTTTTGCAGCAATGCCTGCCACATTTTCTTTTAGGTATTGTATCGCAGCAAAAGCAACAGATACAGTACCTCCGCTCAATTCAGTTTCGGTTTTTATTTCTTTTGAGGATTGATAAACCAGGTTAACCAATCTTTCTAAATAAGCCCCGATAAAACCATTGGCTTTTGAAAACTTAACAGCCTGTTTAATCTGTCCTATAATTTCGTAATCACCTAAAATTTGTGAATCCAAACCAGCTGCTACAGAAAAAAAATGTTGAATGGCTTCTTCGCCTTTTTTTATGTAGGCAATTTCATTAAATGTTTCAATGGATCCTTGTGTGTGGCTGCAAAGCAACTGGCAAAGAGTAGCACCATTTTCAGCAAAGCCATAAATTTCAGTACGGTTGCAGGTGGAAATAACAAACAACTCTTTAATCCCAAATTGCGGAGCCAATAAAAGAAGCTTGGCATATTGCTCATTATTAATGGCAAATTGCCCACGCAGATCAGCATCGGTTTTCTTGTAGTTGATGCCTGCAATAAAAAAATTTGATATGTCTGTTTGTCTGCTACCGGGCATTTGATTTATTATGTCTAAATGAGTGATGCAAAAATACTTTCGCATTTGTTTGTAAACTAATTTCTATGTCACGGTATTGTCATTTTAGGCAGTGATCCCAATCACATTTCTTTGTGACAAAAATCATCATCCGGCTAATTATTATACTATTTAGTTTCAAAAAATTAATTATTTAAAATTGACTTGAACTTTTTACTGGAGCAACGGTTAATTTTACAAACAATATTTTTATATGGCAACCAAAAGAGGAATTGTATTGATGAACCTGGGCTCACCAGATTCTACCAAAGTAAAAGATGTAAGGCGCTACCTGAATGAGTTTTTAATGGATGGCAAAGTGATAGACATTCCTTACCTGCTGCGTTTGTTGCTGGTGAAAGGAATTATTGTCCCGTTCAGGGCTCCTAAATCTGCAGAAGCTTATAAAACTATCTGGACTAAAGAAGGCTCTCCATTAGTTGTACTTACCCAACAATTGCAGGAACAGTTACAACAATTTGTTGAGGAACCGGTGGAGATCGCTATGCGATACGGCAACCCTACACCTGCTGCTGCTTTTGAAAAATTGATACAGCGCCAGCCAGGTTTGGAAGAAGTATTAGCCATCCCATTGTATCCTCATTATGCCATGGCTTCTTATGAAACTGCAGTTGATTTTGCAAAAGAAATTCACACAAAAAATAATTATCCTTTCAAGCTCAGTTTTATAAAACCATTTTTTGATGAAGCGGATTATATAAAAGCAATGGCTGAAAATGTACGGCCTTATTTGGCCGAGGAATATGACCATATTTTATTTAGTTATCACGGCATACCAGCCAGGCATTTGGTAAAGGTAGATCCTACAGGATCGCATTGTCAGAAAGTAGATGATTGCTGCAATGTAAATTCTGCTGCACACAAAACCTGCTACCGTCATCAGTGCTTTGAAACAACAAGGCTGATAACAGAAGCATTGCAAATTCCAAAAGAAAAATTTAGTATTTCTTTTCAGAGCAGGCTGGGCAAGGGCTGGCTGGAACCCTTTACTGACATACGTTTAGAAGAAATGCCCAAACAAGGCATCAAAAAAATATTAATACTCTCCCCTGCCTTTGTAAGTGATTGTTTGGAAACACTGGAAGAACTTGAAGAAAGAGGTAAAGAAAGTTTTATGGCAGCCGGCGGCACTTCTTATAAAATGATTCCCTGCTTAAATACAAATGCACAATGGGTGGAAGTATTGACTAAGTGGGTGAAGGAAACAGCTGCTGGAAATAGTGAAATGATTTTGTGAATGATAAGTCGTGAATAGTTAATAAAATTCGTGTAATTAGTCATAATTCGTGTAATCAATAAAAATGTATAACTATATAAAAGCGCTGCATATTATTTTCATCGTTACATGGTTTAGCGGCATGTTTTATATTGTACGTTTGTTTATTTACAATACAGAGGCGAATGAAAAACCTGAGCCTGAAAAATCCATTCTCACTAAGCAGTTTTCCATCATGCTAAAAAGATTATGGATGGGAATTACCTGGCCATCAGCAATACTTACTTTGATATTTGGTACCTGGATGGGAATTTTGTACGGCAGCATTCCTTCGTGGCTGTGGGTAAAACTTGGTTTTGTTGCAGGTTTGTACGCTTATCATTTTACACTCCAAAAAATTTACAGCAATGAAATGAAAGGAATCTTTAAATATACTTCCAATCAATTACGCATCTGGAATGAAGTGGCTACAATTTTTTTAATTGCTATCATTATGATGGCATCCGTCAAAAGTGCCATTAGCTGGATTTATGGATTGATCGGATTGCTGTTGTTTATACTAATTTTAATGAGTGCCATTAAAATCTATAAAATCATAAGAACAAAAAAATAATAATTTTTTGTTTCTATACCATCTCTTTCCGCATTACAAAATCTCCTAAATTTTCTCCAACTGTTCTTTCATTTTTATAAGAAGTAAACAGCGCATCTAACTCAAATAAAATTTCTGTTTCATCCAGGCTTTCCTTAAAAGTTTTATTCAACCGCTGTCCCTGGTTATCGCCGCCAAGTTGTAAATTATATTTGCCTGGCGCTGTACCAACAAAAGCAATTTCTGCAGCATAAGGTCTTGCACAACCATTGGGGCAACCGGTCATTCTTATCACAATATCATCATCACCCAGACCATGTTTATTTAATAAAGGTTCCATTTTATCCAGCAGCAACGGCATGTAGCGTTGTGCCTCAGCTAACGCCAATGGGCAAGTTGGTAACGCCACACAGGCAATCGCATTTCTCCTGATGGCCGAAGAATTTTCTGTGTGTTCAATTAATTTGAACTGCTCCAATATGGCGTGAATACTGGCTTTGTCGTTTTCTGCCACATCGCTGATAACCATATTTTGATTGGCAGTAAATAAAAAATTAGTCTTGCCTGTTTTAGCAATTTCCAGCAAAGCTGTTTTCATTGCCAACTTTTCGTCATCCAGCACACGGCCATTTTCTACATACAAAGTATAATACCAAAGTCCGTTCTCTCCCTGCTGCCAGCCATAGTAATCAGCTCTCTTATTAAAAATGTAAGGCTTGGCTTCTTCCAGTTTAAAACCAATTCTTTTTTCCAGTTCAGTTCTAAAATTATCTACACCCATTCTGTCAACGGTGTATTTTAGTCTTGCCAGTTTTCGATCGCTGCGGTTACCAAAATCCCTCTGCACAGTCAGCACTTCATACACTGTCTTCAATATTTTTTCTTCTGTATCCACAAAGCCTATCACGGTTGCCAATCTTGCATAAGTTTCTTTGTTGCCATGTGTGGTACTCATACCACCGCCAATGGCAATGTTAAATCCTTTCAACTGGTTGTCTT
This sequence comes from Chitinophagaceae bacterium, assembly GCA_031371545.1. GTDB lineage: Bacteria > Bacteroidota > Bacteroidia > Chitinophagales > Chitinophagaceae > Ferruginibacter. The sequence goes on along the minus strand of JANMJU010000092.1, from coordinate 2,576 downwards.
CCACAATCGCAATCAATCCTAAGTCATTGGTAAAAACATCTACTTCATTATTTGGCGGAATGGCAATACCAATTTTAAATTTTCTTGGCAGATAACGGTCTTGGTATAATGGATCTTCTTCTTCTTTTTTATCAACAATTTTTTCATCGCCAATCCATATTTCATAATAGGCTTTTGTCTTCGGCATCAGCAGTGTACTGATCTTATCTGCATACGCAAAAATTACTGCATGAAGAGCTGATTGCTTTGGATGAGACGCACAGGTAACATTACGGTTAATATCTCCACAGGTGGCAATAGAATCCAGATGTGCTTCGCTGAAAGCCTTTATCGTAGGACGTATCCTTGATTTCAACAAACCATGCAACTGTATCGTTTGCCTGGTGGTAATCTTGATGACACCGGTAGAATTTTCTCCTGCTACATGATGTGCCGCAATCCATTTTTCCGGGGAGATAAAACCTCCCGGCAGCCGCAGCCGGATCATGAAAGTATAGAGCCGGTCTAATTTTTTTGCAGCTCTTTCTTCCCTTCTGTCACGGTCATCCTGCTCATACATACCGTGAAATTTAATCACCGCTTTGTCATCTTCCCTAATGGCACCGGTAATTTCATCTTTCAAACTTTGGGCTATACTGCCCCGTAAGCCATCGCTGGAAGTTTTAATTTTTTCTATCGCTGATAATTTGTTTTTATCTGACATAATTCTGTTCCTTAGAAATTATTTTTAATTTTTTGTACCGGGCAATTGATCATTATTGAGCTTTAGTGGCGTCGCACTCTTGTACTAAATTTCTTTAATCAACAATAACTCTTACACCCTGTAACTCAGCAAACACTTCAATTATTGAACTCTTGCCCCAACCCCTCCCAGGGAGGGGTTGGGGAGGCCTTTAATACACATCCTTTTCATACCTGCCCTGCTCTTCCAAATGCTCTAAATATTCTTTTGCCTCCTGCTCTGTTTTGTTTCCCTGTTGCGTAATGATGGTCAGCAATGCTTTTTCAACATCATTACTCATCGGGTCTTTTTTACCACACACAAAAAATGATCCGCCGCCTGCCAGCCATTGATACAGTTCTTCTGCATTCTCCAGCATTTTATGCTGTACATAAATTTTTTCTTCCTGGTCTCTTGAAAAAGCAAAATTGGCTCTTGTCAACACTCCTGTTTCAAACCAGTTTTGTATTTCTGTCTGGTATAAAAAGTCGGAAACAAAATGTTGCTCACCAAAGAATAACCAGTTTCTTCCGGTGGCACCAGTTGCATCTCTTTCTGCCAAAAAAGAACGGAAAGCCGCAATACCAGTTCCTGGCCCCACCATAATGATGTCTTTATTTTCAGCAGGCAACCGAAACCGTTTGTTTGGCTGAACAAAGAAATGCTGTTGCTTTCCTTCTTTCAATTGCCCAAGATAATCGGAGCAAAGCCCAGAATGCATTTCATTATTCTTTAGATAAACATCTTTAGCCACCACTACATGCACTTCTCCTTCATGTGCTGCAGGCGAAGAAGCAATCGTATATAATCTTGGTGAAGTTGCATTTAACCCAGCTAATATTTCTTCAAACTGTGTCACATTCTTTACTGGATATTTTTTTAACAGCTCCAGTAAATCGGCACGCCCTGCAGGTATGCTATGCCCTGTAACGGTTGCATATTGCTGCACCAGTCTTTCCGTAAGATGAATGATATTGATCTTTCTTTTCAGCAACTCATACACGGTTACTTTTTCTTTTTTAAACTCAACCGATTTATTGCCATCGGCATTGGTAACCGCAATAATATCCGTCACCACTTGTGAATTATTTTCAGGAACAATGCCAATAGAATCACCACATTGATATTGTATTCCTTCTGCAGCAATTTCAATATGCCAAGTAGTTTTACCTGAGCCACGGTCATTCAAATTGATATGGCTCATTACTGTGCCGGTATAAGTTTGTTTACCCGTTTTCTTTGCCGGTGCAGGAGCTGCAACAGTTTCAAGAGCCGGGGCTGCTTCTTTGGTGACAGTCAGATTTTTTAATACTGTGTTGAACCATCCATTGGCATCCTCATCATATTCCAGGTCACATTTTTGCAATGGTGCAATACGCTGCCCGCCCAATTTATTCAGCTGCTCATCTACATCTTCGCCTGTTTTACAAAACAAAGGATAAGAAGTGTCGCCCAGGGCCAGCACACTGTATTTTAATTTCTCCAGTTTAAAGCCGTTGTTGTGAATATGATCGTAAAATTTCTTTGCTGCTTCCGGCGGCTCACCCTCTCCGTGAGTGCTTACCACTGCCAGTAAATATTCTTCTTTTGCAAGATCAGCTAAACGGTACTGATCCATCCCTACCACTTTTGCATGAATGCTTTTTTGTTTTGCCTTGGCAGCAAAATCAGTCGCCAGTCTTTTAGAGTTGCCGGTTTCGGTACCATACACAATGGTAATTTTATTTACTGTAGCAGCCCCTGCAACAACGGTTGCAGCAACAGGTTCCGTCGCAGGCACTTGATTTTTTACCACCCCATTCAAATACCCGTTCATCCAGATCAACTCATCTTTTGTAGCATTGTTGACCAGGTC
>JANMJU010000068.1:0-18280 GCA_031371545.1 Chitinophagaceae bacterium | reverse complement strand
TCTGCTGTCTGTAAGCATCCCAACAAAGCAACTGAGCATGCCCATGTTGGAAAGTGCATTCAGTTGTTTTATCATGCCGTCTTTCTGGTCGAGGAACCACCAGCCGGAACCGAATTGTATTTTGCCTTTTGCAGAGCCATCATTAAAGTTGCCAATCATGGTGGCCATTAATTCATTGTCTGCAGGATTGAGATTGTACAGAATTGTTTTTGCCAGTTGGTCGGTGCTGTCAAGTTTATCTAAAAACTTAGCTATGGCTTTTGCATGAGAAAAATCTCCGATGGAATCCCAGCCGGTATCAGGGCCGAGTTGTTTCATCATGCGGCTGTTGTTGTTGCGTATTGCGCCGAGATGATATTGCTGTACCCAGCCTTTTTCACAGTCCCATTTGCCAAATTCAACTAACATAGCAGAACGGAATTTCAGATTCTCCTCTTGACTTAATGCAGCACCGCCCCGTATTTTTGAAAAAATATTTTTTATCTCAGCTTCGGTATAATCATCTGCATTGATTACTTCCAGTCCATGATCGGAAACCTGGCAACCCATTGTTGCAAAAAAATCGTGGCGGTTTTTTAATGCTTTTAAATATTCATCATAAGATGAAACAGAGATACCGGAAGCAGCTTCCACTTTAGCAACATACGCATTGAATATTTCTGCATTGTCAACATTCATTGCTTTATCAGGACGGTACGCTGGCAATATTTTTATTTCAAAGCCATCGTCTTTTATTTTTTTGTGGTGTTCTAATGAATCGATGGGATCATCAGTAGTGCATAGCACTTTCACATTCATCTTCCGCAATAAATTACGTACAGAATATTCAGGTGTTTTTAATTTAGCAGATGCTTCTTCATAAATTTCTTTTGCTGTTTCAGGCGATAAAATTTTATCGATGTTGAAATAGCGCTGCAGTTCTAAATGTGTCCAGTGATATAAAGGATTGCGGACAGTTTTTGGTACTGTCTCTGCCCACTTTTCAAATTTCTCCCAATCTGATTTATTGCCGGTGCAATAACTTTCATCCACACCGCAGGTACGCATTGCTCTCCACTTGTAGTGATCTCCATACAACCATATTTGTGTGAGATTTTCGAAATTGATATCATTCGCAATCTGGTCTGGCGGCAGGTGATTGTGATAATCTATTACAGGCATCAGCTTCGCAAATTCGTGATACAGCTGTTGCGCTGTTTTATTCTGCAGTATAAAATTTTCGTCGAGGAATTTTCTCATAAAATAAAGTTACCGTTTCATATCAAGACACAAAAGTCTTTGTGCAATTATTAAAAAATATTAAAGAGAAACACCTCTTTTCCACGGAATAAAATCGTCCTGGTTCAGCAATACAGCTTTGGGTATTACTTCTCCGCTGGCGGCTTTGATACAATACTCCAAAATATCTTCCCCCATCTGTTCAATTGTTTTATCGCCTTCAATTACCGGGCCGGTATCAATATCAATAATATCATTCATCCGTTTGGTAAGGTTACTGTTGCTTGATACTTTGATGGTGGGGCAAACAGGATTTCCTGTTGGGGTACCCAGCCCTGTTGTAAACAAAATTAATGTGGCACCACTTGCAGCTTTACCTGTAGTAGCTTCCACATCATTGCCCGGCGTACACACCAAACTTAAGCCTGGTTTTGTAGCCTGTTCTGTATAATCGAGTACATCCACAACCGGAGAAGTGCCGCCTTTTTTTGCTGCACCGCTGCTTTTTATTGCATCAGTAATTAATCCATCTTTTATATTTCCCGGCGAAGGGTTCATGTGAAAACCAGAGCCTGCATTTTCTGCTGCATCGCTGTAACTTTTCATCAGGTGCATGAACTTCCTGGCGGCTGGTTCTTCTACCGTTCTGTCAATAAGATTTTGTTCAGCGCCGCACAGTTCAGGAAATTCAGCTAATAAAACTTTCCCTCCTAAAGCCACCAGCAAATCACTGCAATAACCAACAGCAGGGTTTGCAGAAATTCCGCTAAAACCATCGCTGCCACCACATTTTACGCCAACACACATTTTACTGAGTGGAGCAGGTTTCCTTTCCAATTTATTTATTTCGATTAAACCGGTAAAGGTTTTTTTGATGGCATCTGCAATCAGTTGTTCTTCGCTTTGTGATTGCTGCTGTTCAAAAATTAATAATGGTTTATCAAAATTTGGATTCAAATTTTTCAAATCATTTTTAAAATCCTGCACCTGCAAATTTTGACATCCTAAACTTAAAACGGTAACGCCTGCCACATTGGGATGATTGGCATAAGCTGCCAGTAATTTACTCAGCACTGCAGCATCTTGCCGGATACCTCCACAACCGCCCTGGTGATTTAAAAATTTTATTCCATCTACATTTTTAAATGGGCGCTTGGTTTTTGAAACTTCCGGCAAACTAAAAATATCAACTGCATCAATATCTCCTCCTTCCAAAGATGCCTGCAGCAATTGGTGAGCAAACTGTTTGTATTTATCAGTAACCGCATAACCAAGCTCATTGTACAAAGCTTCCCGTATCACATCCAGGTTCCTATTTTCACAAAATACGGTGGGGATAAATAACCAGTAATTGGCAGTGCCAACAGCACCATCGCTGCGGTGATAACCGTTAAATGTTCGTTCTGCAAATTTTGAAACGTCGGGTGCAGTCCATTGATAGTCTACTTTACGATACACATAGGGGGCAGCAGCATGTTTCACATTGCCGGTTGACATCCATCCGCCTTTAGGAATAAATTGCTGGGCTTTTCCCACCAGTACACCATACATAATTACCTCATCACCCGGCTGCATATCATGGGTAAAAAATTTATGCTTTGCCGCTACATTATCCTGCAGAATGTACGTTTCATTTTCATATTGCACTGTTTCGCCTTTGGCTAAATTTACCAAAGCCACCAGCACATTGTCTGTATCATGAACCTTTAGAACTTTCTTTTTCATTTCAATTGTAATACCTTTTTTGTTTGTAAGGTAACCGGCAGGCCTTCAGTTATCATCATTTGTAATTTCTCCGCCACTTCCTGTTCAAAGCCCGGAACCTTGGTGAGGTCGGTATCCCACAGGTCAATATCTTTTAGTACTTTATTCACCAATACCGGCACATCATATTTTTTCCAGAGACTAAAAAACAAGGCTGCTTTTTCATCATTAATCAAATATTCCTTGCCGTCGGAAATACCATAATATTGGTTGGCGTCCACTTTCACTACTTTCATAAACAAGAGGTAGGCAGCAAAACTGGCAGTAAAATTTTCCGGCAGCAAGTTGAATTTTTCATAATGACTTAGCAGTAACGGTATAGCTCTTGTTTTTAATTTAAGCGTATAATTCATGGTGATACTAATCCATTGATGCTGGATAAATGGATTTCGAAAACGCTCCTGCACTTTCGTTCCAAACTCTTCTGCCAATGGCAAGGCGGCATCATACGGTATAGCAGGTGCTATTTCCTGCAACATTAAATCTGCAATAAAAGACCCCATCACTTTGTCATCCATCGCTTCTTTTACTGTATCGATACCTGATAAAAAAGCAACACCACAACTTAGTGTATGCGTTGCATTCAGCATCCGCAATTTCAGTTCCCTGAAAAGTTCTATATCATCAGTGATCACCACGCCATCATCTGCTTTGGCAAAAGATAATATTTCTTTCACTGCATCATTACCCTCAATGGCCCAAAGCCGGTACACTTCCGACACAATCAGCAAGTCATCTTTTAAACCAACTACCTGCTCCATTTCTGCCTTTACAGTTTTATCCCCGCCAGGCACTATTCTATCCACTAATGAATTACAGAAATGATTGGAATTTTCTAACCACTCAATAAATTTTTCATCCAGTGCATTCAGGTGTGCCAGTTCCAGCACTATTGATTCTAATTTTTTTGCATTGTTGTTGATGAGTTCTGTAGGCACTATTACCATACCACTCTGTTTGCTTCCGTCAAAAGCGATATAGCGTTCGTACAGGAAGGCCAGTAACTTTGCAGGAAAAGAAACGGGTGGATGTTTGCGGATATCTTCATTCACCATCTGGATGCCTACTTCGGTGGTGTTTGAAATGATCACCTGCATTTGAGGATTATGTGCACACTCCAATATAGTAGACCATTCGTGCCTTGCAGAAAGAACCCTACTGATAGCAGAACAAACAATATTCTCTTCCACTTTTACTCCATGCTCTATTCCTCTCACACATAAAGTATATAAGCCATCCTGTTTTTCAAAAGATTCAGAATCTCCCCTGCTGGTTGATTTTACAACAACGATCCTGCCATTGAATATGCCACGCCTGTTGGCTTTATCTATAAAATAATCAGGCAGGCCACGAAGCAGCACTCCGGTACCAAACTGTAAAACTCTTTCAGGCAATTCAAACAATGCCTCATTGGGCAACACTACCTTACTGCTGTTTATATTTCTCAAATTATACCTTGAAAGTAACATAAGCTTATAATTAAAAGGTTTAAGGTTTTTATTAGTTGATTGTTTGCTGGTTAAAATATTTTTTTGATGCCGGCAAAATTTCTTTACTCAGCATCGTTGTGTCACTCACTTGTACTTTTCTTCTTTTTTCATCTTTACCCACACAAAAGAATAGATCCAAATTGATCAGCAGCAAATTATTTTATCCATTTAGCTGCCCATTTCGGATATTCAATATTGAGCAATTTTGCAGGACTTTCATTGTACCATGCATAACCTACCCTTCTTTCAAATTCTACTTCTTCCAGTTTCTTTTTCTTCACGCCATCCCTTCCGCAAAAGAAAGGTTCGTTAGTATCCAATTCGTAAAACCGTGCCCAGGTTACATTTCCCGGCTCTGTCACCAATGCTTTGTCTTTTCCAGTTGGCGTTTTATCGTTTGCTATTTCTTTAAATTTATAACCCGTAATTTTTACTTTATTAAACCATTCTATTCCTCCCTGCACCGCAGCAATTATTTCTTTGCCCGGATTCTCAAACCGCATTAGGAAACGGAGTATGCCTACAGATTCCTGTCCGCTTAAGGATGGTAACTCATACGCCCTTGCTTTTGCAGGCAACAAAGTTTTAGCGTCATACTGGGCACACCATACCGTTAGTTTATCACCCTGCTTTACCTGTGTTTTTAAAATACATCCAATGCCACGCTGCATAGCCAAAGTGCAACGGTTGAAATAAGATGGACTGATAACATCCAAATCATGATTGCCTTCCAGTATATCCACCAATACATCCAGCACATTGATCATGGCGTTATCATTATAGGTTACCTCACTTCTGTAACTGCTGAAATCGGGATAATACTGTGGCCAGCCACCATTCAGGTATTGTGCTTTCAATAAATAATCAACGCCCTTTTCTGCTGCATCTAAAAATCTTTTATCCCTGGTGCTTTTATAAATTTTTGCCAGGTATTTAATTTCTTTTGTTGTGGCATTGTTATCAATGGTAGCGTCAATGCCTTCATCATATCCTTTCTTTAATTCGCTCAATTCGGATGGCAGTAATACATGTTTATAATCTACCTTTTCTTTATTAAATTGTTTTGGCCATCCCCCATTGCTGCGTTGGTACAGTAACATATTTTCTGCAATGGTATCATAAGCATTATTACTTTTAATAACCGGAGTTACATTCATTGTATTCTCCGCTTCTACCACACTTTTTTCGAGCACTGGTTTCCATTTATAATCATACACCCATCCTGCTGTGATATCATTGATACCAATCACTGCAGGCAAATTATTTTTATGCCATTCATAATCTCCGCCATCCCTGTGGCAGTTGTAATAATATACCCTTTTGCCCCACTGAATAACGTTTGGAGGATTGGCTGCTTTCTGGTAAATATCAGCATCGGCCATATTTTTTGCAAACCTGCAATCCAGCAAATAAAACTGTGCATCCCTGTGATAACGGCCTAATTTAAAACCATCATCACCGCTGAATTTACAATTAAAGAATACTGTTTTTGACTGTTGGTTTTTGCTGCCATCGTGCCAGATAGCTGCTTCTTTGCTGTGACAAATAAACTGGCAATTATCTGCCAGCGACCAGCCTCTTGGACAATACAAATCAACACCGCCTTCAATGATGCAATCTTTGAAATAGAACATTCCATCTTCGCCATTCCACGGACTAACAGGATCGCCGCCCAAAGAACGGAAGATGCAGTTTTTTACAAAAAGACGGGTGGTATTAAAAGACCGCAACACCATCTGGTGCCCGTCTTTTTTTACTTTCTTTTCTTTTGTCACAGAATCATTAGCGCATGGAATTGTGATGTCTTCTTTTGCATTGAAACCATATTCATTGATAAAAGAAAGATTTTCAATATCAATATCACTTCCTTTTATGTTGATGACGGCTACACCCCAATCATCACTGTGGCTGCAGCGGAAAATATCTCTTGCTTCGCTGATAATAATTTTTGTTACGTCTTTGTCTTCTCCTTTTAGTGTAATAAAATTTTTCTCAATAAAAATCTTTTCATTGTAAACCCCTTTCTTGATACAAATGATGCGTTGTGTGCTGGCTGCTGCAGGCAAACTATTGATCGCTTCCTGGATAGTTTTAAAATCGCCGCTGCCATCCTTTGCCACCACAATTTCCTTTTCTTTAAAGGAAGCCGTGCTGGTAAAAATCAGAGCCAGTAGAGACAGCCGAAACATATTTATAATATTCACTTTCATCAGCATCATTTAAAGAATTATTTTTTAGGCACTTGTTTTAATAACCAAACAGCCAGTTCATTTGCGGCAGAAAAATTTTCATACTCCGCCGGTATTTTTCTTCCATCCAGGTATTCATTGTACAGCCAGGGATCGCCTGCGGCAAACACAGCGCCTTTGCCATATTTGGCTGTTGCCAGTATCACCTCTCCATCTGCTGAAAGCAATGCTTTTGCCGGAGCTTTTACATCCAGCACACTGATCTCTTTCAGGTACATTTTTTTTGTTTTAATAAACACGGGATTGGAAACATTGTTATATACAGCCCCAGTTTCAAATTCGCTGTTCTTCACCATATTTCTTGCCTTATCTGAAAAATGAATACCAAATTTTTCAGACAGTTTATTAAAATGCTGCAGATCGCAATTAGCTGTATCATTGGTCAACAGTAATAATACACCACCCTGCTTAACCCATTTAGCAATTTCAGCAGCACTCTTATCATCCATATAATTTGGCGCCTTATTATCTTTCAGTCCATCCGGGTCAACAATAACATACACGGCTGCCCCTTTTAAATTCGCTGTTGTTGGTGCCTTTTCTAAAGTAGATAAAACTGCGCCGTAACTTTTCCATACATCCGCCAATAAACTAAAGCCACCGTTCTCTGTATCATCCCAGGTATAATGGCGACGAACATTGATTCCGTATCCATTTTTTCTCCACTCATTATTAAACCAGCCATCCATCATCACTTTTTTTCCTTTCCCGATCTTTGGTATGGCGGCCAATTCCATTTCGGCACTGCACATAATAAAAGCACCTATCCCTTTAGGATCATTTACAATAACCGGTTCACTCATGTAATAATCAAAACTGCCATCCCGGTAAGGCTTACCGCCCAAACCCGAAACGCTTACGGTTCCTTTTAAATTTGTTTGCCCGCTGCTGTCCACTTCAATAAATTCTTTTATAATCCCATCATATCCTTTCTTCGCATTTATAAAATAAGTTGCAGGAATATATCCTTTTCGAAATGCCTTCGCCAAAGTATACACCAGCATTGATGATGCCGATGCTTCTTTATAATTTTTTGCTGCGTTGGGCATATTCACCACATCATACCACACGCCGCTTTTTTTATCCTGCACCGCAGTAACAGCTTTTACAAAACGGTTTAATATTTTAATAATCGAATCCCTGCCCGGATGTTTATCAGGGAAAAAATCCAATGCATCTACCATTGCTACACCGTACCATCCCAATGCTCTAGCCCAAAAATTAGGAGAGCAGCCGGTTTCCTTATTGGCCCAAGCCTGTTCTTTACTTTCATCCCACCCATGATATAATAAACCTGTTTTTTTATCCCTTGCATGGCGTTCAATTAAAATAAACTGTTTTGCAATATCATCAAATGCACTATCCTGTTTATAATGCTGTGCATACTCTGCATAAAAGGGCTGCCCCATGTACAATCCATCCAGCCATACCTGTGACGGATAAACTTTTTTATGCCAGAAACTCCCTTCCGTAGTTCTTGGATGATCGTTCAACTGTGTACGCATGTATTCAACAGCCTTCTTATACTTTTCCTTTCCGGTGATGCTGTATAACAACATCAGCACTTTGCCATTGTTAAGATGATCTATGTTGAACTCATCCCTTTTATAATCTTTGATACTGCCATCTTCCTTTACATAAAAATCCATACTGTGCTGTATGTATTTGAAATACTCACCATCTCCATATAATTTCCATACAGCTTCAATACCTTTTAAAATAACCCCCTGATCGTAACTCCACCGGGCAGGCTTACCTGCTTTTAATGCAAACGAATCCTTCCACAAATTCATAGCCGTTTGCGCCATCTGCTGTGAGTACGGCTTTTGTTGTGCATGCAATGATTGCATTGCCATACAAACAAAAAATATGGTTACTGCTCTTTTCATTCTTTCAGTCATCTTTCTCTTTCAATCAATTTATATTTACTCCAGTCAAAATTATTTTTTCTTCTTTTTCTTTTTTGCCGGCACGGCAGTCGGTTCTGCCCATCTTACCATTGCTTCTGTTGCTCCAAAATCAGCCAGCAATTTTTGCTTTGATGCATTGATATCACTACCCAACAAAGCAATGTCTTTGCTGCGGTCACCCTGAACCTGCAGCAACAGATCTGCACTATCCTTATACTTCAGGTTGTTGATTGTTACTTTATCGCTGTTCAATACATAAGCTACCGGCGAAGTATTTTTTGTATACAGTATGATATTATTCAACTTGATATCAGACGCTTCCTGTATGTCAATTCCTTCATCAGCCTGTATCACTGCATTTTCTATCAATATATTTTGTACATGCATTTCAGGAATACCTCTTACAAATATTCCTTTGGCTGCACCATTACAAGTTATATTCCTGAAATAGAAATTCCTGAACTGAGGAGTAGTTTCATCTACTGGTTTTAATTCCACTTTCGGCGGCTCTCTTTTTTCTCCACTCAGTACTACCGGGTCTTTGGCCATGTAATACATATCAAACAAAATGGCTTCTGCCGGGATGTCTTTCATGTTTACGTTGTTTACATAAATATTTTCGACAACGCCGCCACGGCCTCTTGCAGTTTTAAACCGAAGTCCAATATCGCTTCCAATAAAATTACAATTGCTTACAAACATATTGTTTACACCACCGCTCATTTCGCTACCTACCACAAAGCCGCCATGACTGTGGTACACCACACAATTATTTACAATCACATCTTTTGTTGGCATGCCTCTTTTTCTTCCTTCTGCATCCCTGCCGCTTTTGATGGTGATGCCGTCATCGCCGGTATCAAAAACACAATCTTCCACCAAAGCATTTCTACAACTTTCCAAATCCAATGCATCAGTGTTGGTTCCGTACCAGGGGTTTTTTACTTTTAAATTTTTTATCGTGATGTGTTCACTCATCATGCAATGCGTTGTCCACGCTGGTGAGTTTTGAAAAGTAACTCCTTCAATCAAAATATTTTTACACTGGTATATCCTGATCATGTTGGGGCGGAGAAAATCTTTCACATCTTCGAAGTCACTCAGTTTTTTTCCTTCTGTGATTTTGCCAATATTATTATCGGCCAATCCTTTTAATGCTTTCTCCGAAGAGTACCATGTTTTCTTATCGCTTGTCAATACCCCTCCGTATGTTTTTAAATGCGCTTTCCATTGCGTCTCTGTTACTTTATCTTTTTTTAATGGGCGCCAGTAAAAACCATTACCATCAAAAATACCATCGCCGGTGATGGCAATGTTCTGCAGGTTTTCTGCAACCACCGGCGATTGGCACCTGGCTGCATCCACTCCTTCAAAAGAGGAAACAACCAAAGGATATTGGTTAAAATCGGGACTGAAAATTACTAATGCACCTCTATCGAGATGCAGGTTGACATTGCTTTTCATTACAATCGGGCCGGTAACAAAAGCACCTTTTGGAATAACCACGGTACCGCCGCCACTCTTTTCAGAAGCCTCAATTGCCTTGTTGATGGAAACGGTGTTCAAAGTATATCCATCCGCAACCGCACCGTAATCCAATACGCTTACGGTATCTTTTTTAAAATGCGGTTGATAAATTTTAGGCAGTTCGTAAGCATACTTCTCTTTAAAATTGGATGGCTTTAAATATTTTTCCAACGCCAGGTGCTGCTGGTTTACCGACTGGCAAACCAATGAAGCAACAGAAGCTGCACCATATTCACTGAGGTGGGTATTGTCTTCTTCTTTTCCTTTATAATTTTTAAAATGCCCTTTCGGGATGTGCATGAAAAATCTTTTAGAATTTTCCACACCTTCATTTACAATTAATGTTTCGCTGCTTTGATGCAGGTCTATTAATGTTACATTCATTGCAGCAGCCACTTCTTTTACCACTCCCGGGTAATCGCCATGCTGATCAATAAATTTTCCATCTACATCAAATTTTCTCCGCATTACCGGTGTAATTAAAATGGGGAAAGCGCCTTTACTCCGAACATCATTTACAAACCGGGTAAGATTGTCTTTATACAAAGTATGTGCAGGAGCCCAACGGGTAGAGTCTTCTTTTTTGGAATCATTGTGCCCAAACTGTATCATTACATAATCGCCTTCTTTCAATCTGCTCATCACCGTATCCCAACGGTGCTCATTAATAAAACTCTTCGTACTTCTTCCATTCCTTGCATGATTTTCAATATTGATATCCGCAGTAAAATAATTGGGTAACAATTGCCCCCAGCCTCTTTCTGGATTATCATCAACGGGCTTGTCGGCCATGGTACTGTCGCCCACTAAAAACAGGGTTGGTTTTTTATCGGGTGATAAAAAAGAAAAGCCGCTCAGTACCAGCAACAATATGACAATATTTTTTTTCAATACCACAAACCTTTTTTAAAATAGCAACCGTTATAATAATTGAGCAAACTGTTATTTCAGATCATTGATGTTTACAAGATCCATATCGGTATAGTTATAATTTTCTCCAGCCATACCCCAGATAAAGCCGTAGCTGGAAGTGCCACAACCACTATGGATACTCCATGGTGGCGAAATAATTGCCTGGTCGTTACTCACCACCAGGTGCCTTGTTTCAGACGGCTCACCCATCAGGTGTATTACCTTCTGATTTTCGTGTAGGTCAAAATAATAATAGGCTTCCATCCTTCTGTCATGCACATGTGTGGGCATAGTGTTCCACACATTGCCTTCTTTTAAAATGGTAAGCCCCATTACAACCTGGCAACTTTTTAATCCATCGCCATGAATGTATTTATAAATGGTTCGCTGGTTGGCCGTAGCTGCAGCACCCATTTCTGTTGGCGAAGCTTTTTCTTTTTTCATCAACTGCACTTTGTATTCTTTGTGTGCAGGAGCAGAAAGCAAATAAAACTTTGCCGGATTTTTTTTGCTGATACTTTTAAACTGAACTTTTTCATTTCCTTTACCTACATACAGGCAATCCAGTTTATTTACCAAAAAGGATTTTCCATTTACGATTATTTCTCCATCACCACCTACATTGATGATCCCAACCTCTCTTCTTTCCAAAAAATAATTCGCTTTCAACACCGGCTCGTATGCAGGCAAACTGATTGTTTTATTTACCGGCATAATGCCACCAATGATTACCCTGTCGTAATGAGAGTAAACCAATTTTATTTCATCCTTCACCATGATGGACTCCATCAAAAAATTACTTCTCAGCTCACTGGTACTCATGGCTGCAGTTTCCTTAGGGCTGTTATGATATCTTACTTCCATTTTTATTTTTTTATCGGGCCATCCAGCCACCATCAACAAGTAATACCGTTCCGTTTACATACGAAGCGGCTTCAGAACAAAGGAATACAACCGGGCCTTTAAAATCTGTTGGCTCACCCCAGCGTCCGGCAGGTATCCTGTCGAGGATTGCTTTACTTCTTACCGGGTCAGCCCTTAACGCCGTTGTATTATCGGTAGCAATATAGCCCGGTGCAATACCATTTACATTTACGCCTGATGCTCCCCACTCATTTGCAAATGCTTTTACCAATCCTGCAACAGCAGATTTGCTGGCAGTATATCCCGGCACATTCACACCGCCCTGGAATGACAGTAACGAGCAGGTGAAAACGATTTTTCCTGACCCCCTGGCAATCATATCTTTTCCAAACTCACGAGCCATGATGAACTGTGCATCTAAATTTACAGACAGCAATTTGTCCCAATATTCATCGGGATGTTCTGCCGCAGGTTTACGCAATATCATACCGGCATTATTAATAAGTATATCAATGTTCGGCTGATCTGCTTTCACCTTTGCAATAAAAGCGTACAAAGCTGTACGGTCGCTAAAATCAACTTTGTGTGCCGTAAATTTTCGGCCCAAAGCCAGTATCTCTTTCTCTACTTCGCTGCCCTCCGGCTCCAATGCTACTGATACTCCAATTATATCTGCACCGGCTTCTGCCAATGCCACTGCCATCGCTTTTCCAAGCCCGGTATCGCAGCCGCTAACTACTGCAATTTTCCCTTGCAGGCTAAATGATTCCAGTACGTTCATAACAATCTGGGCTCTTAATTTTTTTTATCGTTTAAAGCCTTAACAATTTTACGTTTATTATATTGAGTAACCATATAGGCTGTTGGTTTTATTTATGCAAACGTTCCCGATATCGCTGCCAAAATTTGATTACTTGTCCTTGCCTTTTAAGTTCATTACCCCATTTGTTAACCGCCTCCATACATATAAAATAATTTTTATTTCAAATCAATGAAAAAATGCCCGGTAAAAGTTGGGTAGACAAGAAGATTAAGATGTCTCTAAAATGATGAAGTAAAACAAGTGGTTTTTAAAAATACTGGCTTTATAATTTATCCAACCAGCTAAAAAACTTTTCAATCCATTCGTCTTGTGCAGTAGAATTACGAAGTCCGAAACCATGCCCTCCTTTTGGATACAGGTGTATTTCGGCAGGCACTTTATTTTTTAAGCAGGCGTCATAAAAATGAACACTGTTTTGAAATGGTACGGCATCATCATCCTGGGCATGTACCAAAAAAGTTGGCGGAGTTAAATCTGTTACCTGCAGGTCGGTTGAAAAGAAATTGATATTTTCCCTTGAAGGATTTGGCCCCAGCAAATTATCTCTCGAACCTCTATGCACCAGTCCCGGATATAAATTGATGACCGGGTAAATGAGTGCAGCAAAATCCGGTCTTACACTGGTAGTATCCATTTCATTTTTATCGGCCCTGAAATTAAAGTGTACTGCCGCACAGGAAGCAAGGTGGCCTCCTGCAGAAAAACCCATCACACCGATTTTGTTGCTTTTTAAATTCCATGATGCTGCATTTTTTCTTACCATGCGGATGGCTTGTTGAATATCCTGCAACGGGCCAAATGATTTGTTGGCCATGATACTGTCATTGGGCAGGCGGTATTTTAATACAAAAGCTGTAATACCTTTTTTATTCAAAGCACTGGCCACATAGTCTCCTTCGTTTTCGATACTGAGACGCATATAACTTCCGCCTGGACAAATGATAACAGCAGTGCCATTTGGATAGGCAGGTTCAAATTTTGTAAGTGTGGGTTGTGTCACATTATATATTCTTTGTGTGGAACGCAGGTAAATAATTTTTTCTTTTATATCCGGCTGTAAAGCCCCGGGAATGTTTGCCGGGTAAAGGTTCATTTGCTGAACAGTTTTTGTTTTACCATTGCAGGCAGCCAGAAGCAATATACAATATGCTGCCAGTAATTTCATTGATTTAAAAAGTTTGATGTGGCTGGCAGAAAGATAATGATTTGTTTTTACCATACTTAACTGTTTTTATTTCCAGCTACACTCCAGCCCGTTGTAGCCGAGTATATAAAAACTATAGTTCCTGTTGGTTGCTTTTCGGTATTCTCCCGTCTTTGTATAAATAGCGATGGCTCCGCCTGCCCCCGTACCAGCGGATACGGATGTACCGGGTCTGAAAATTTTTATCATGGCAATATCAGATGGATTGATGGATACAGGTATATCTGGATCCAGTCTTATTTCATTGATATAAATTTCTGTTGGCTGGTTGCGCCAGGTAAAAGAACGGTTGCCGGTCTGATTATCTGTTTCCAGCCTGAGCCCACCTACTTTTATAGTGAGGTAAGTATAGAAGTCAGGCGCATTGGCTATTTCATCCGATTCCAATCCATCCAGTACGATGGCATCAGGGCTGGTAAATAAGCCGGATACATTTTCCTTTTCAAAATCATCAAGCATTTTTTTCATCTTTGTTTTAATCACCACTTCGGGTAAAATAGTTTTGTAAGGTGTACTGTCTGCTTTAAAAACATAGCTCTCCGCAATGGCTACCTTTTTTTCTGCAACCGGTGCAGTTTTGCCGATGGTAATAAACCGGGTTTCTGCTGCAGCCGGCACAAAGGATGAATCAAGCGGCGTATTAATATTTATCAACAAATCATTATTTTTTTGTTTTGGCCTGGAGAAAATAATGAACGCAGAATCCTGGAATAATAAATGGCCAAGAGAAAATGATTGCTGCTCATCGAGTGTAACTGCATCTACCAATGTTTGCTTGGTCTTTGATATCATCACATAATTGATGAGCTTATCATGTTTGTCTCCATTTTTAATAGTGCCGGATAATTTGAAAAAAGTTTTTTGGAGCAAAAAATTAAACGCATACAAACCATTGTGCATCGAGTCTGCAATGATCAGCTTCGGATTTACATATCCGTTTACCAGCGGATAACGAAACTTCCAGCGCTTGCCGGATTTTAGTTCTTCAATCCACAACTGTATGGAAGCTGTCTTTGCTACATGGCTGTAATTTTTCAGGTTCACTTCAAAGCTGACAGTATCACCCTGTACAAAAACATTGTTATTCATTTGTACTATAATGGTATCTTTTTCCTGAGCTTTCAAAGAATGGTGACAGCAGAAAATCAGCAGCAGTAAACTGTATAAAATTTTTCCTTTCGAGTATATTTTTTTATTTGTTGCCATCATGCGTTATCAATCAATTTTGCAAAATCACTTTATCCTTACAAATAAAGAACAAAAAAAGAAGGCAACAATAAAATACTGTTGCCTTTGAATTACATTAACATTAGAATGCTTTTTTTAATACCCGGGATTTTGAGTAAGATTAAAATTTGCACCTCTTGATGCCTGTGGTATTGGCAATAACTCAGAATGATTTGGGGTATACCCTTTGGCATATCTTTCGTTGGGGGCTACCCCTAAAATTGTATTGGTAATGGAAGAGCCTATCCATGCGATTTTAGTACTTGCAGGTGGCGCATTGGATGTAGATGGTGCAGGGTTATAAAATGAACTCGTCCATAATGTTCCATCATCTGCCGGGGAACCTGTTGTGTAATACATGCTGGTAGGGTAATTTGCATAAATACCCACCCGTGCCTGCATATCTGCCAATGCCAGTTTGGTAGCAGTAATTTTTGCACCCAATAAATTCCAACGGATCAAATCATATTTCCTGATGCCTTCGCCACCTAATTCAAAAGAACGTTCATTTATTATTGCATCAAAGAATGCCTGTTTGCCAAGCCCCGGTGTAAGGTCAATAGCAGAAGGTGCATCAATTGATTTACCGAACCCTCTTCTCCTTACTTTGTTGATGGCATCATAAGCTTCAGCACTTGCACCATTTAATTCGTTTTCCGCTTCTGCATACATCAGCAGTACATCTGCATACCGCAGCAACTGCCATTTTAAACCAAAATATTGAATGGCATTAGTAGGCAATACCGCAGGATTGCCAATCCAATCCCTTCTGAATTTTCCATCCACAATGGCACTGATACCCACACCTGTTTTTGTAACACCATCTGCACCTACAGTGTAAGGAATACAGGTAACATCTCTTCTTTGATCTGTCGAATCAAAATTGTAAAAATAAGTGGGGAGAATATTAATGCTTTTGTTACCAAAACTATTTACAACAGGACCGTTATAATAACCCAGTTTACTATCTGCAATAGCACCACCACCAATAGAACCTACCTGGAACATCAATTCATTTTGCGGATCTTTAGTTACCCTGCCACACACATTCTCTTTCCACAATGCCTTGAAACTTGGGTTTAAGGAATGTTGTCCTGAGGCCATAATCTCTGCACATTCATCTTTTGCAATTTGATAAAATGATAAATAATCGCTGCTGCGTTCCATTTGTTTGCTTACAACTCTTAAAGAATAACCGCCACGAAATAAAGCAATCCTGGCTCTTAATCCTTTCACCGCTCCTTTGGTAATGCGTTCATCTGCCTGGTCACCAATACCTGTTAAATCATTAACCCATGGCACCAGGTCTTCTGCTGTTTTAAGATCGGCAATAATATGATTGTACAATGTATCCCTGTCCGTTCTGGCAGGAAATGGATTAGCAACTGCCAGCACAGATGCAGGCTGAAAATGAGCAGGAAGATCGCCCCAGTTTTTTATGGCTTCAAAATAAAATTGCGACCTCAGTGTCAATGCTTCTCCATGCATTCTTCTTAACTGTGCTTTTTCATTGGCACTGCCATTATTGTACATATCCATTTTGGGAATATTATCAATGCAGATATTTGCATATTCAATTCCCCTGAAGCACTGTTCGAATGGTTTTATTATCTCTGCGTTACTGGCAGTAAGTGTATAGCGTGAAATTTCCCTACGGGCATTATCAAGACCACCGGTGGGGCCTTGTGTTTCATCATTATCTACAGGAAAATATAAACTCAACACTTTGCCATATCCCTGGTCGCCGGCCAACTGTGCGTAAGCACCTGCCAGTGCATGAAAAGCAGTTGGTACATCTGTGAATACAAGTTCAGGGCCAATTTCAGTAATAGGCTGTTTATCAAGAAATTTTTTACATGAACCAACCAGTGCAATCAATGATATCAATACAACCGGTAAAAATATTTTTCTTTTCATATCAAACAATTTTTTAAAAATTAGAAAGTGGCATTCAACCCAAACATATACAGGCGGCTCCTTGGGTAAGCAGAATAATCAACCCCCGGTGTAAGTGGATTGTTCTTCTTTACATTTACTTCCGGATCGAAGCCTGTGTATTTGGTGAATACGGCCAGGTTGTTACCGGTAACGTATACCCTAAGTTTTTTTATACCAATCTTAAGCAATGAATTGGCAGGAAAACTATAACCAAGGCTTACATTATTTATCCTGAGAAAGGAACCATCTTCAATGGCCCATGAATGTAAGTGAAAGGCACCATTGCCGGTGATGGGGCGCCATAATTTTGCATTCACATTCAAAGCGGCAAGTGCTGTTGGATCGGTTACAACCAAGCCCTGGTCATTAACAGTGCGCCACCTGTCTTTCATGATTGCCAATAGGTTTGAATTGGCTGTATAACCATTGGTAAATTCAATTTTGTTGAAATTTAAAATTTTATTGCCGTACACAAAATTCAGGAAGATACTCATGTCCCAATTTTTGTAAGCAAACTGCTGATTTAAACCGCCGGTAAATTTTGGAGTAGCATTTCCAATCACCCTTCTATCATTATCCATCGTTATCAGTCCATCACCATCCAGATCTTTGAACTTTATCATACCCGGCTGCGGTGCACCGATGATACTTCTATCATCCACCACTCCAGCTTTTAATGCATAGGTTCTGGTAGCAGCGTCATAATTAAAATCGTCTACTTTATAAAACCCATCAGTTTCCAATCCATACATGGCTCCTACCGGCTCACCTACCTTTCCTACAAAATCATAGTCCTGCCCGGCCACACCCAAACCAGAAAAGACAGGTGTAGATATTTGATTAGGCCCCAGTGCTGTAATCAGGTTTTCATTGTGAGCATAATTGAAAGTAGCATTCCATGTAAAATTTTTGTTTCTTACAATCGCCGCATTTAACTGTATCTCATATCCAGTATTGGTAGAGGAACCTACGTTTTGCAATTGCTTTGTGTAGCCATAAGTAGATGCAATCGGTACGTTGAGCAAAAGGTCTTTTGTATTGTTTTCATAATAATCAACTGTCAATCCAAACCTGTCATTCAGGAATGATACATCCAATCCAAGATTTTTACTAATGGTAGTTTCCCACTTCAACAAATTGTTGGCAAGTGCTGG
>JANMJU010000019.1:0-6698 GCA_031371545.1 Chitinophagaceae bacterium | reverse complement strand
GGGAACGGTTGATAACAAAGTGCCATCCAGTGGCGATATCACGTCCATTGTTCTGGTGGTGGACGCATCAACAAACTGGCCTCCGATATAATTTTGTATTGCTTTGTACTTCATAATAACTGTGTTAAACTATAAATTTTGTAGAAATTAGGGTAGAAAAATATAAATTTTTTAGTTACCAGCAAAATAAAAGCGATAATTTTATTTTTTATCTGCATATTTGTTACTCTTTTACCATGCAAAAAGCAACCAACACACTCGACGATTTAGACTTTGCCATTCTATCTTTCTTACAAAAAGATGGACGCATGTCATTTACAGTAATAGCTGAAAAGCTAAAAGTTTCTATCGGCACCATCCGAACGAGGTTTAATAAACTGATTGAAGATGGTACAGTCAGCATCATTGGCCGGGTAGATCCGGACAAAGTAGGTTTTCGTTCCTATGCACATATTGCGGTGTACGTAAGGCCGGCAACATTGAAAGAAAAAGTGGCGCAAACCATTTCCAAATTGTCGGAAGTAAGTTTCCTGGCGATGACTTCCGGTGATTATGATTTGGAAGTGGATGTGATGTGTAAAGACAATGAACATTTGGTAAGGTTTGTAAATGAACTGTCTGATATTAATGGTGTGTTTCAAACCAAGACCACTATTTATTTTAAAGTATATAAATATGCACAGCCGGATTTGAATTTGCTGAAATAAAATAGTCCAATAAAAATAAAATGTACAAGAGTGCGACGCCAATGAAGTTTCATAGTAATTCATCAGCCCGGCTCAAAAAAATAAAATAATTGTTTATGAGCAGGATTGCAGATTCTGAATTAATTATCACCAACCGGGGCGCTATTTACCACCTCGATTTGCGGCCGGAAGAATTGGCCACCACTATTATTTTAGTGGGTGATCCTGACCGGGTAAAGAAAGTAAGTGCTCATTTTGACAAAATAGAATACCAATTACAGCACCGTGAATTTATCACTCACACCGGCTATATCGGCAACAAGCGTTTGTCTGTAACCTCTACTGGCATTGGGCCAGACAATATTGACATTGCACTCAACGAACTGGATGCACTAGCCAATATTGATTTTGAAACAAGGGAAATAAAAAAAGAATTCACACCACTAAACCTGGTGCGTTTTGGCACTTCGGGTTCTTTGCAGGCAGATATCCCGGTGGATAGTTTTGTTGCCAGCACACACGGACTGGGGCTGGACAACCTGCTTAACTATTATGCTTACACGAAAACAGCAGAAGAAAATGAACTGACCGAAGCATTTGTTGCACAAACAGGCCTGGACACTTCCATCACCCTTCCTTACATTTCAAAAGGAAGTGAAGTCTTACTGAATAAATTTCCGGCTACTTTTCATAAAGGAATCACAGTTACCTGTCCGGGTTTTTATGGCCCACAAGGCCGTGTGCTGAGGCTTGGTTTACGCAGCCCCGGGCTTATCAATAAACTAACGCATTTTCAATTTAATAATCACAGGATTACTAACTTTGAAATGGAAACATCTGCCATTTTTGGGTTGGGTAAATTGATGGGGCACCAGTGCATGAGTGTGAATGCAATTGTTGCCAACAGGGTGGTGCAGGAATTTTCTAAAGATGGAAATGCAGCGGTGGAAAAATTAATTATTGCAGGATTGGAAGTGTTGACAGCCTCCTAAATCCCCCAAAGGGGGACTTTGAAAGATCCTGATAATTTATAGAGATGTTCAAAATAAGCGTTTCTCTTTTCTTTAATAAATACACTGGAACCTTAAACGATTTTAAACGACATTCAACGATTTTTAAACGACCAATATGATTGCAACAAAAACAATTCCTGATTTTTCTTTTTCTCCCCGGGTTGACCAGGTGGGCATTGAAGAAAGAGCAAGCCGTTTTACCAAACGAAGTATAAAAAACGAAACCAAAATCAATGGTTTAAAGCTTGCATTGAACATGATTGACCTTACCACACTGGAAGGAAAAGATACCGACGGAAAAGTGAAACAGCTTTGCTACAAAGCCGTTCATTTAATGGATAGCTATCCCGGCTTACCCACAGTGGCAGCGGTTTGTGTGTATCCAAGCATGGTGAAGGTGGCTAAAAAAGCGTTGGGAGATTCCGGCGTAAAAGTAGCTTCTGTTTCCACCGCTTTTCCAAGCGGGCAGGCACCAAGGGATGTAAAAATTCGTGACACAAAATTTGCAGTAAGCGAAGGTGCAGATGAAATTGATATGGTAATTTCCAGGGGTAAATTTCACATGGGAGAATACAATTTTGTATTTGATGAAATTGCAGCGGTGAAAGAAGCCTGCGGCGATGCAAGGCTGAAAGTAATTTTAGA
Organism: Chitinophagaceae bacterium; assembly: GCA_031371545.1. GTDB lineage: Bacteria > Bacteroidota > Bacteroidia > Chitinophagales > Chitinophagaceae > Ferruginibacter. The sequence continues at coordinate 4,354 of JANMJU010000019.1, read as the reverse complement.
AACTGGCGAACTGGTTACTTATGATAAAGTAAGAAGAGCCAGTGATATCGCTATGTATGCAGGCGCTGATTTTATCAAAACATCAACCGGGAAAATTTCACCTGCGGCAACCATGCCTGTTACATTAGTAATGCTGGAAGCCATCCGGGATTTCTATTACAAAACAGGAAAGCGCATTGCAATGAAACCTGCGGGCGGAATTGGTAAATCAAAACTGGCATTACACTATTTAGTAATGCTGAATGAAGTGTTGGGAGAAGCATGGATGAACAATGAATGGTTCCGTTTTGGTGCCAGCAGTTTGGCAAATGATATTTTGATGCAATTGATGAAACAGAAGACAGGCGTTTATCAAAGTGCTGATTATTTTTCACTTGATTAATCCAATCCCACGCAAAGGCGCAAAGTTTGCAAAGAAGCAAAGCGTCATAAAATAAAATCTTTGCGCCTTTGCTTTCTTTCCTGCTTGGCGTGAAACAAAATATAACACATGGCAAAAGCAACAAAGAACAATACGATAAAACTAAAGTTTGACAGTTCAAGAAACTTAGCTCCTGCACCCGAAAGTAAAAGTGCTGCAAAAATCAATGAACGCTACGATCTGTTCATCAATGGCAAATTTGAAAAACCGCAGAGTAAAAAATATTTTGCAACAATCAATCCTGCAAACGAAGAAAAATTATCTGAAGTGGCAGATGCCAATGCTGCTGATGTAAACAAAGCGGTGGAGGCAGCAAGAAATGCTTACGAGAAAACCTGGAAGAAAATTGCTCCCAAAGAAAGGGCAAAATATATTTACCGCATTGCAAGAATGGTGCAGGAAAAAGCAAGGGAGCTTGCCATCATCGAAACTTTGGACGGTGGCAAACCCATCCGTGAGAGCCGTGACTTTGATGTACCAACTGCAGCTAACCATTTCTTTTATTATGCCGGATGGGCAGATAAACTGGAATATGCTTTTCCTAACAGGCAGGCACAGCCGCTGGGTGTTGCCGGGCAAATCATTCCCTGGAATTTTCCTTTACTGATGGCTGCATGGAAAATTGCACCGGCATTGGCAACAGGAAATACAGTTGTATTAAAACCTGCAGAAAGCACTCCACTGACGGCTTTGAAGCTGGCTGAAATTATTCAGGAAGCTGACCTGCCGCCGGGTGTTGTAAATATTATTACAGGCGCTGGTGATACAGGTGCTGCCATCGTAAACCATCCTGATATAAATAAAATTGCTTTCACTGGTTCTACCAATGTAGGAAAGATTATACAAAGAGCCATTGCAGGAACGAATAAAAAAGCAACACTTGAATTGGGTGGCAAAGCTGCCAATATCATTTTTGATGATGCACCAATTGACCAGGCTGTTGAAGGTGTGGTGAATGGCATTTTCTTTAATCAGGGTCATGTATGTTGTGCTGGTTCAAGATTATTTGTGCAGGAGTCTGTTGCCAAAATAGTGATACAAAAATTAAAAGACAGAATGGAGAGCTTGATTGTTGGCGACCCGTTAGACAAGAATACTGACATTGGTGCCATCAACTCAAAAGAACAACTGGATGTTATCAATAAATATTTAGCACTTGGACAAAAAGAAGGTGCAGAAATATACCAGAGCAGTTGTGCCATTCCTAAGAAAGGTTTCTTTTGCAGGCCAACTATTTTTACCAATGTGGCACAGAGCAACCGCATTGCACAGGAAGAAATTTTTGGGCCGGTATTAACCATCCAAACTTTCCGTACTGAAGATGAAGTGATTGAAAAAGCAAACAATACGCCGTTCGGTTTATCTGCAGGTGTATGGACTGATAAAGGTTCTAAAATTTTCAACATGACCACCAAACTGAGGGCTGGCGTGGTTTGGGCAAATACGTATAATAAATTTGATCCTACTTCCCCATTCGGCGGATACAAAGAAAGTGGTTATGGAAGAGAAGGCGGATTGCATGGATTGGCGGCATATATAAATTTAGTTTAACTCCCATCCCCTAAAGGGGTGTCAATAAAAAATATTATCATGGCAAAGACAATTATAAAAAAAGCAGCAATCACTTTTAGTGAAAATGGAAATGGCACTCACTCCGCTGTTGCTGAAAAAAGACTGGAAGTTTTAAAGACTTACAAAATTTATATTGGCGGACAATTTCCTAGAACGGAATCCGGCAGGTATTATGTTGCGACTAACAGTAAGGGTGACAAGCTGGCGAATGTTTGCCTCGGTTCAAGAAAAGATTTTCGGGATGCTGTGGTAAGTGCCCGTGGTGCTTTTGGCGGATGGAGTGCAAGGGCAGCATTTAACCGTGGACAGATTTTGTACCGCATTGCTGAAATGCTGGAAGGACGCAAGGTTCAATTCATTGATGAGTTAATGAAGCAGGATTCAACAGCAGTACAGGCAGAAGCAGAAGTAAATCTTGCAATAGACCGCTTGATTTATTACAGCGGCTGGTGCGATAAATTTCAACAGGTATTCAGTTCTATCAATCCTGTTGCTTCTTCTCATTTTAATTTTTCCAATCCTGAAGCAACTGGTGTGGTTGCTGCCATAGCACCGCAAAATAATTCGCTGATTGGTTTGGTTTCCTTGATTGCACCAATCATTGCCGGTGGAAATTCCTGTATCATTTTAGCATCCAACACTAAACCTTTGTGTGCAGTAACATTTGCTGAAGTGCTGAACAGTTCTGACTTACCGGGCGGCGTGGTAAATATCATTACCGGAAAAGTAAGTGAACTCCTTTCCTTCTTTGCAGACCACATGGATGTAAATGCAACCGTGTATTGTGAAAAAGATGCCGCAGGTTTACAATTGATAAAAGAAAAATCTGCATTGAATGTAAAGCGCATTGCATCGTATGATAAAATTGATTGGCTGAGTGATAAAGCACAATCCCCTTATTTCATCATGGACTTCCAGGAGATAAAAACCACTTGGCATCCGATTGAAAATATTGGTGGAGCGAAGGCGGGGTATTAAACCCCTATCCCTAAAGGGGTATAAGAAATTAAACTACGAAGCGGTGATTTTTTTAATCACCTCTTCTCAATTTATACCACACCTGCCAATTCCAAACTCCGCTTGCTTATCTTTCTATAATCTACATCTTCCACAATTGCATCAGGGCAAGCTATCAGCGAAACGCCAGTTTGCTTCCACCAATCATTCACAGCTAATTTTTCTGCATGAATAGTTCCTATCAGCCAGCTATGCTTAAACTCATTGTGCCATTCGTCAACCCATTCAAATTCCTCTTTTTTTAATTTGCTGATATCATCAACACTCACAAAAACTTTTAGATAAAAATCATTGAACAATGCTGTATCTGTTTGATGAAATATTTTTTTATACTCATATTTATAATTGTACCTCAATGCTGAAATATCGCTTAATACAGCAGATGCTGTTGGAAATGCACCTGCTCCTTTTCCTTTAAAAAAATGTTTATCTGCAAAACTGCTTTCTGTAATAACACCGTTAAATTCATTTTGCACATGAAACAAATCATCGCTTTCTTCTACAAACTGTGGCAATACAAATGCAGCCAGCTTTCCATTCTTTAATTTCTGTGCATTGGCTACCAATTTAATCTGAAACTTTTTTGCTTTAGCAACATTGGCATCCTGCAAAGAAATATTTTCAATACCTGTAAAAATAAAATCAGTGCTCTTAGCAATTACTCCAAATGAATGTGCCAATAAAATACAGAGTTTATTAGCTGCATCAAATCCGCCGATATCCAATGTAGGATTGCTTTCAGCAAAGCCTGACTGCTGAGCCAGTAACAATGCTTTATCAAAATCCAACTGCTCATTAAATATTTTAGTAAGGATAAAATTGGTGCTGCCATTGATGATACCCCGGAAAGATTTAAGCAAATCATTATCATAATATTCTTCCAGGTTGCGGATGATGGGCATGCTGGCGCAACAGGATGCCTCATACAAAAAAGGGACATTATATTTTTGCTGCAGCGCAAACAATTCTTCAAAATGTTCTGCAATCATTTTCTTGTTGGCACTTACCACAGCTTTGCCTTTTTGCAATGCCGTCTTTACAATTTCAAATGCTGCATCTGCATCATCGATCAACTCTACAATCACATTAATGCTTTCATCTTCCAGCAGTAGCAAAGCATCTGTTGTAAAATTTTCTGCAGCAATACTTCTAGACTTATCAATATTTTTGATACAAATTTTTTGAATACTTGATTGCAATGCAGGTGTGTGGTGCAGCACATCATAAAGGCCTTTTCCAACTACGCCAAATCCGAAGAGACCGATGTTAAGTTTGTTGTTTGACATAAAAATTATTTTTCCCCCATCCCTGAAGGGGAATATGGATTTTAAAAATTTGATTGCC
>JANMJU010000026.1:0-69739 GCA_031371545.1 Chitinophagaceae bacterium | reverse complement strand
ATACTGAACCAGATAGTGGATAGAAAATACGATCTGTATTTGTTGGGCAATATTGATGCCCCCTGGGTAAAAGATGAATTGAGAGAATATCCAGACCCCGTGATCCGAGAAAAATTATACTATCATTACAAAGACATCATGGTAAATCAAAGTGTGCCGTGGGTGGATATCAGCGGAAATTATGAGGAGCGTTTACAAAAAGCCATTGCAGCCGTGGATGAATTATTGCTGAAGAGGTAGCATTAAATATCCTGCACAACCAGCCTTACCAAATCAGTTTCAAAACCTTTCATTAAAAGATGATCCTGCAGCTTTCTTTTTTTGATAAAAATATTTTTTTCGCTTTTCAGTGTTTTTAATTTCAGGCCGGCCAGTTTATACAACAGTTTTTTATAGTCTGCATCCTCAATTTCTTTCAATGCTTTTTTGATGCAGTAGTCGCTTACATTTTTTTGCTTCAGCTCATATTTTATTTTCACTTTGCCCCATTGCTTTATCCTGAATTTGCCCCCGGCAAAATGTATGGCAAAGCGTTCTTCATTCAGGTAATTTTCTTCAATGAGTTTGCTGATAATTTCTTCTGCATCATTTTTAAATACGCCGTAACTGTAAAGCTTATCTTTTACTTCGCTGTGGCAACGTTCCTGGTAAGCACAATACTGCTTTAGTTTGGGCAATGCCTGTAGAGGTGTCAATTTTTGCGGTAGCAAGTGGTGGGTGCTTTTTTTACAAAGTAAAACTAAAACTTCACAGAGTTTTCAATCTATTTTTTGTGTTGTTTTGAATTTATGGTACTGATTCTTTATAAAATTTTAAATTCATTAATTACCTGTCTGTTTCGTTAAAATATTTCCCTTACATCATTTTTACTTTATAACAATTATCTTGCAACCCTAAAAAGAAAATTATGGATTACAACAAACTCGTTTCTATAACTGGCTTAGGCGGTTTATATGAATTATTGTCTTCAAAAGCAGATGGCGGTATAGTGCGTTCATTAGAAGATAAAAGCACCAAATTTGTAAGCACCCGTTTGCATAGTTTTTCTCACCTGGAAAGTGTGGAAATATATACTGTAAAAGACAATGTAAACCTGGTGGAGATATTAACTGCTGTTAAAACCAGCAGCGAAAAACTGCCGGATGCCAATGATACCAAAGCAGTAAAAGCATATTTTCAAAAAGTATATCCCGACATGGATTTTGAAAGGGTGTATGGCAGCGACATGAAAAAGATCATCAAGTGGTATGCACAATTGCTGGCCAATGATGTGGAGATAAAGCTCTCTGACAATCCAGAGCATGACGGTGCTGCACATGAAGCTGTTACTCCAAAAGCAAAAGCTGCTGAACCAAAGCAGGTAACGGCTAAGGCTGCCCCTCCAAAGAAAATTAATTCGCCGAGGAAGATGGCATAAAACAGCTGGCCTCCCTGCCCTCCAAAGGAGGGTTCAGAGAATGAGTAAAAAAGCTAACCGCAATTTGCCAGAAAAGAAACTATATTTTTTAATTCTCCAGCCCCCGCTGGCTAGCGGGGATGGGGCAGGATTTAGTGCAAATGAATTATACCGCTGATATCAAAAAACTTCCCCGCCATTTTGTGCCTGCTGATTTTGTTGTAACCGACTGGCTGAGCATTGAACCATTCTTTAAATCTTTACTGGAAAAAGAAATCAATACCAAAGAAGAGCTGGAAGAATGGCTGCTGCAAATGAGTGAAGTGGAAGCGGTGGTAAGCGAAGATGCCTGCTGGCGGCAGATAAAAATGACCTGCGATACCACAGACAAATTATTGGAAGAATCTTTTAATTTTTTATGTACAGAAATACAACCAAACATTCAGCCTTACGCAGATGCGTTGAATAAAAAACTGGTGAACCATCCGCTGACAAATACACTGGATGAAAAAAAATACTTCACTTACCTCCGCAGCATTAAAAAAAATATTGAACTTTTCCGGGAAGAAAATATTCCGTTGCAATCGGAGCTGGCAATGATGCAGCAACACTTTGGCGTTATCGGCGGCAAGATGACGGTTACCATCAATGGCAATGAATACACATTGCAGCAGGCTGCTAAGTTTTTAGAAAATCCCGACAGGGCAGTAAGAGAAGATGCCTATAGAAAAATACAGGAAAGAAGATTGCAGGATAAAGATTCACTGAATGAATTGTTCAATCAGCTGATGGCAAAACGGAATGAAGTAGCTGCCAATGCTGGCTACAGCAATTACACCGATTACCGCTTTAAAGAATTGGGCAGGTTTGATTACAGTAAAGAAGATTGCTTTGCTTTTCATAAGGCAGTGAAAGAGGAAGTGGTGCCGTTGGTAAAAATGATTTATGAAAAGAAAAAAGCAAAGCTGGGTCTTGATACATTGAGGCCCTGGGATATTGAAGCAGAGCTGCCCGGAGTAAAACCACTACAGCCTTTTACAACCGGCAATGAACTGGTAGAAAAAACAATTGAGTGCTTTGCTAAGCTGCGTCCTTTTTTTGGTGATTGCCTTACAAAGATGAACGCCATCAAACACCTTGACCTGGACAGCCGGATGGGCAAGGCTCCCGGCGGATACAACTGTCCGCTGCCGGAAAGTGGCGCTCCATTTATTTTTATGAATGCAGCAGGGCAAATGCATGATGTAACCACGATGGTACATGAAGGCGGTCATGCTGTTCATTCTTTTTTAGCACACCCATTAGCCCTTACCGGTTTTAAAGAATACCCGATGGAAATTGCAGAAGTGGCCAGCATGGCGATGGAGCTTTTCAGCATGGATCATTGGGATGTTTTCTTTAGTAATGACAAAGAATTAAAAAGAGCAAAAGAGCACCAGCTGGAAAGGGTGATTACTTTATTTCCCTGGATTGCCATCATTGATAAATTTCAATACTGGCTGTATGATAACAGCGGCCATACCAACGAACAGCGTACTGCAAAGTGGATGGAGATATTGGCAGAATACAGTGATGGCGTAGTAGATTATACCGGGCTGGAAAACTACCGCAGCAATGCATGGCAGCGCCAGCTGCATTTATTTGAAGTACCATTTTATTACATTGAATATGGCATTGCACAGTTAGGCGCAATCGGCATGTGGATGCAATTCAAAAAAAATCAACAACAGGCATTGGATAATTATTGCAATGCATTGGCTTTAGGTGGCACCGCCACTTTACCAGACTTATTTAAAACCGCTGGTTTAAAATTTGATTTTTCTTCTGCTGCAATAAAAGAGTTGATGGAGTTTGTGAAAGATGAACTGGAAAAAATTGCTTAAGCTTTTCAACAAGTTCTTTTACTTTATTTATTTGCAATCTCCACACACACCACTCACCACCATTTGTGCATGGTCTGGTTTGAAGCCGGCCGGCAGCTTTACCTGCGGCACCGTTACTTCCTCCAGGCAAATCGTTTTGCTGCACACACTGCAAATAAAATGAACGTGGTTATCATGATGGTGGCCGGCTTCGCAATTGTCTTTGCACAAAGCATATAAAATTGAATTGTCTGTAGTGGGTATCAGGTGGATGATTCCTTTATCTACAAATGTCTGCAGCGTTCTGTAAACCGTTACCCGGTCAAAAATTTCTCCTGTACTTTTTTCAATATCAGCATGTGCCAATGCGCCGCTGCTGTTCATAAACAGTTCCAGTATTTTTTTGCGTCCCTCTGTTACACTCAGTTGATTTTTCTTTAAAATATCCAGCACCATTTTACATCAATTTAAAAGTACAAAAACAACACCCGATCAACCCTGCCAACCCCTTCAACAATTGTAAAAAATATTCAACAACCTTAAACTTTACAGCTCCTGAATCTATTTTAACTCCCTGTTATGGTATTTCTCTTTCAGCAGGCCTTTGATATCCTTTATCAATTTTTCTATTTCATCTCCTTTCAGCCCATCGTACACCATGCCCCTCAACCTTGTTTGTTTATCTACCAAAGCAAACAGTTGTGTATGGATAAACTGGTCGGCAATATTGGAGAGAGTGTCGGCAGTTTTGTTATTGTCAATCAAATAACTGTGCCGGGCCATGTCATATAATTCTTTCTTATCGCCGGTTACAAAGTACCAGTTACTGTTGGCTGCAGCCGGTTTATCCATGGTAGAATCGTACTCTATTTTATAAGAGCCGTCTTCATTTTTTTTCAGGTTGCCATTCAGCATTTTGGTTTCATATTTTTTCAGCACCGCTGCCGAATCTGTTTCCGGCATACAGGTGTGAGAGATGATCATAAAATTGCTGTCGTTTTTAAATTCATCAAATACCCTCCGCATGTTGGCATTCATTTTTGGACAAATGCCTTTGCAAGTGGTAAAGAAAAACTCAGCCACATACACTTTGCCTTCCACATCTTTTTCTGTAATTTTTTTCCCGTTTTGATCAGTAAAAGAAAAAGGCTGCACATTATTATTAATCACCGGGAGATTGGATTGAGAAATATCTGTTTGCGAAAAAACAAAAACAAAATACCCGGCAAAAAGCAGCACAAAGAATCCAACGTACCAAACCCATTTATTTTTCATTATCCAATTTTTTTGTAAAGCTACTGGTAAAGATGCTCTCAATGCAATTGTGTGCAGGAGAAAGCCTGTTTAAAATAGTTGCAACAGCATTGCAAATATACTATATTTGCGGTGCTGAAAATGTCAAGAAAAGTTAATTGGGATATGATGGGTATTGCTGCTTCGGTGGCCTGTGCCATTCACTGTGCCCTGCTGCCAGTGATGGTAAGCAGCCTGCCTTTGTTTGGTATCAATATTATTCACAATGCTTTTTTTGAGTGGGGCATGATTGCGCTGGCATTTATTGTGGGCTCTTATTCTCTGTTTCATGGTTTTGTAAAACACCATCGTTCATTTGCCCCAATTTTTATTTTTGCTGCCGGGTTTTTTTTCCTGGTGCTGAAACAATTTTTTCATCCCATCGAAAATTGGTTGCTTGCACCGGCTGTGGTATTGATCATCAGTGCACATTATTATAATTACCGGCTTTGTCACCAAAGCAAATGTTCATCACCACATCATCGGCATTAAAAGCTGGTAGATTTTATTAATTTTAGTTTGCTATTCTTATTAAGGCACAAGCGGACGCTTGCGCCAATAGGGGGTACCACAAGAACATACAAGCAAGTGTTGGTTCCTATCAAACCACGTAAAGTAAAGTATTAACCCATGTCAAAAAAAAGAAACCTAATAGTATTGTCAATTTTATGTGTAGGATACTTTTATGGATGCGTTAGAAACGAAGGAGTAAAATTGATTAAGAAATATTATCCTTCGGGGGAACTTAAAAGTTATGGATATTATATTCATGACACTATACCAATTGACACTATTAATAATTTTTTTGAAAATGGCAAACGTTCTTCATTAATGGTTTATGACTCTTCCGGTATATTGCACGGACAGACAATTTTTTATTTTCAAAATGGGAATGTCTATCAAATTATTAATTACAATAGAGGGCTTTCAAATAATTTCTTTTATGAGTTCATTGAAAATGGTGGTTTAAAAAGTAAAATATTTTTCATAAATGATTTACAACTTGGGGATAGTTATGCTTATAATAATACAGGCAGTAAAAGTATTATTTATAATTTCTATGATTTTAAAGGACACAATATAAACTTTATCGAATACGATAGTTTGTCAGGCAGAATAATAAAAGATGAAAGACAGAATATATTTATTGATTCTATCCATGCATATAATGATAGCCTCGACAAGGAGCATGAGCGTTCTTATGATGTGCAAATTGTTATTTCAAATCCGCCTAAATGCCGCAGTTTAGTTAAGATTGATTATGTATCTAAAAACGGATTTATTACACGAACTGATAGCATCGCAGGGCTACCTTATTATTCTAAAAAAGAAAGATTATCCGATAGTATATTAACTATTAAAATTTTTGGAAGTCAATACGATTCTTTGAAAGATAAAAGTACTTATCAGGAAAGTAATATTAAGTTGGTTTATGAGAAAGAATAATTAATAATCTTCATTGACAATGAGAGCCCGGCGCCACCAGTAATAAATTTTTATTGTGCCAGCCTTTGCTGTGTTTCTTTTTGAAAAATAAAAGCTTTGAGTAAGTTTTTAACAGTAACCACATCGGTTTTATCGAGTGCCTGCACTTTGGTAAACATGTTAAGTAAATCAGCATCCTTCAAATTATTTTTAGCCTTCTCATCCGTAGCCCCATAAATTAAGGTATCAACAGAAACATTTAAAGCTTCCGCCATTTTTTTAGCAATCTCAACGGAGGGTTGCGCCATGTTGCGTTCATAGCGGCTTACATGGGTGGAGTGTATGCCTACAATATCAGCAAGCTCTTGCTGTGAAATATTTTTCTCAACCCTTATTTTATTTTATTCCTAGCAACGTCTCTTCTCTTGGCTTTGTGTGATAGCAAGGACGTTGCGTTTGCCGGAGTTGGGTTATTAATATTCAAATTTCTTTTCCTATTGGCACAACGTCCTCGGCTCTGCTCATGGCTCGTTGAGAGACGTTGCTGGAAATAAGGCTATTTTAAAGATTTAGGCTTTTGCCCTTCCTCACTTAATAAGTTACCTGAACTATCAAAGTTTTGTTTAAAGTAAATCATACCACTATCATTAATATAGACCGTGGCTTTGGTAATTCCAATATGGGTATCGTAATATTCTAGCCCAAATTCCTTTTCTATTCCATTTCTTAAAAATCTACTACTTTTTATTGCACCACTTGAATAATATTGATATAAAAACCCATCTGGTTTTCCCTCTTTATAACCTGTTTTTTGTTTTAAAAAACCATTGGGATAAAACCATAGTTGTTCGCCTTCCATCTGTCTATTTTTAGATGTCAGCAAATCTGTGCAATTGCCTAATGTATCAAAACTGAAAATCTGAACAGCACCATCACTTCGTGGAAGTGCTAATCCTTTTAAGTGTCCATTAGAATAATACTCTTCTTCAAATGGTCTGCCTTTGGAAGAAGAACCGGGATTGCACCCAAAAAGTAAAAAAAGAAAAATTATTTGCTTATAATTTCGGAACTGGTAGTGTGTCATTTTTTACAGATGTTGTTTTGGTTTTTGGGTTATAAACGGTTGTATGAGTAATAATATTCATAGGATTATTTTTTCCATCTGTCATCACATCATTATAGCCATGGGGCCCTTGACCGCATAACGTACAGCTTGTTTTATTAGGTTGATATGGTAGGTCCCCCTATTGGCGCAAGCGTCCGCTTGTGCTTTATAAACTATCCACTCAGTACTCGGCCAGCTTTATTATACCATCATTCTTTGCATAGCCTTTGGCACTGCTGTATATCCATTGTTCTGCTTCATACACAAAACCACTTACCACTGGATTTTGATGAATATACCAAACAATCTCAACATACATTTTTTGATTTACAATTTCTATTGGCTGATTATGTTGTTGCCAAAACTGCCAGTCTCTGTTGTTGCCGTTTTTCCTGCCTGCTCTTTCCAACATCCATACCATCCATTCTCTTCTGCTTTCTTGTGGATGTTCTTTTATTAATGCCTTCATCCTTGATGATGTATGGCTTTTCATGTCTCTTACAATATCTTCTAAAGTTTTATCATGGCTGCTTATCAGCAGGTGCACATGGCTTGGCATAATGCACCAGGCATATATTTCCAATCCTTTCTTTTCCTGGCAGTATTGCCAGCATTTTATTAATTCATCTTTGTATTCATTTCTTGTAAAAACGTCTATCCAATGTACTGTGGCAAAACTGATAAAGTACATTTTCTGGCTATCCCAAAATTTGTATTTGCGGCTCATGTAAGGAAGTTACAAAAACTTTTGAAAGCAGGCGATTCTTATGTGACAAGAATTAGATACTTAAACCAATTGCTCTTTTTGTTGTAAGGCACAAGCGGACGCTTGCGCCAATAGAGGGAATAAAAACCTCCCTATTTTTTTCAAATATCCAGAGTCAATATTTTACTATCTTGTAATGATAAAATTTTACGCTGCATGAAAAAGATATTTCTTTTACTCTTTACAGTTTTTCTTTTTGGAGCAACCATTGCTGCCCAAACAAAAGAAGAGCAGGCCGTCCGCAAAATATTGCAACAGCAGGATGAAGCCTGGAACAAAGGAGATATAGAAGGCTTTATGGATGGATACTGGAAAAATGATTCGCTGATGTTTATTGGTAAAAGCGGTGTTACTTATGGCTGGCAAAATACGCTGGAGAATTATAAAAAAGGTTATCCTGATACAGCCGTAATGGGCAAACTGAATTTTGAATACATCGAGATAAAACGGCTGTCGGTAAATTATTTTTTTGTGGTGGGCAAATGGCATTTAACAAGAACCATCGGCAACCTTAACGGGGCATTTACATTGCTGCTAAGAAAGATTAAAAACAAATGGGTAATTGTAAAAGACCACAGCAGCTAAACTTTCGGGAAATTACCACCGCAGTTTTTTTATTGTTGTAAAAAAATTCAGCAAGACAACCAAACCAACAGCAACGGCGTATTGATTTTTCTTAGTACAGGCAGGGAACAGGAACCAAAACCGGGTATCATTTTATCCTCTTTTTTGTACCTTACGCAACCCTTCCATATTACATCCTGCAAAACTAAAATGAAAAGAAAAATGAAAAGAACATTACGCTCAGCCTTCCTCTTTTTAGTATTACTTGTAAATAATACAATGGCTCAGCCGGTATTGTCATTGACCTCTGTAATTACCGGCCTTGCAGCCCCTATGCAGGTAGTACATGCCGGCGATAATACCAACAGGATATTTATACCTCAAAAATTTGGCTCTGTAAGGGTGTTTGACAGGTCGTATATTTCATTGGGTACTTTTCTTACTGTTGCAGGCATTACTACTGCTGGAGAAAGGGGTTTGCTCAGTATGGCTTTTCATCCTGATTATGTCAACAATGGTTTTTTCTATGTTTATTATACCAATGCCAATGGTGATCTTGAGCTGGCAAGATATAAGGTAAGTGCCAACCCCAATGTGGCCGATGCCAATTCAAAAGCAGTGGTAATTACCATCCCTCACCCCACCAATACCAACCACAATGGCGGCACTTTACATTTTGGGGCAGATGGGTTTTTATATCTTTCAACAGGTGATGGCGGCGGGGGCGGAGATGTGCCCGGCAATGCACAAAACACCGCTGTACTGTTAGGAAAAATATTGCGGCTTAATGTCAACACTTCCCTTACGGCTCCTTACTATACCGTTCCTGCAGACAATCCTTTTGGCAATGAAGTATATGCCTATGGATTAAGGAACCCTTTCCGCTGGAGTTTTGACAGGTTGACAAATGATATGTGGATTGGCGATGTGGGGCAGGATTCTTTTGAAGAGATCAATCACCGGCTGGCTGGCGATATAAAAGGAAGCAATTTTGGCTGGCGCTGTTATGAAGGAAACAACAGCTTCAACACGTCCGGCTGTGGCCCCATTTCAAATTATACCTTCCCTATATTTACCTATCCTGATCCTGTTGGTAATGTAAGTGTTGCTGTAACCGGTGGTACCGTTTACAGGGGAGAAACCTATATTGGCCTGAGGGGTTATTACCTGGCAAGCGATTATTATTCCGCTGTTTTTTATAAAATAAAATATGATCCCGTTACGCATATTTATGATACCTCATCGCAGGTAATAACACCAGCCGGCATATCCAATTTTGGTGAAACAGAAGATGGTGAGTTGTATGTTACCTGCCTGAATAATGGTACGCTTTACAGGGTTGTTTCCAATGGAGCTATACAATATACTTTTACAGGAAATGGCAATTGGGATGTGGCTAACAACTGGTCTAATAAAACAATTCCACCGGCCACCCTTCCTGCCGGTTCAGAAATTGTAATCAGGCCTTCGGTATCCGGCGAATGTGTGCTGAATACTTTGCAAACCATTTCGCCAGGCAGTAAAATAACTGTTCAAAATGATAAACAATTCAGAATTGCAGGCAACCTGACAATACAGTAAATAATAGCTTATAATTTTTTATTGGTAAAAATGGCTGTGCGCTGAAAGCTTTTGCCAGCCTAAATTCAGGCCGCATATTCCACTAAATTTTCTTTGGCTGCCGGTAAAAATAAATACCAGCACAAGCCCAGCAGAAGGCACTTGTTATTAATATCTGTGTTGTGAGCAGATGGTGAGATGCCGGTGTCAATTGCCAATCCACAACTTACCAATGGTTGTTGAGAAATCCCTTCATAAATAGTAAGTTCTGCAAGTGGATTATTTTTGATGCTGTAGGTATATTTTTTTGATTCTATCGTAACAGAACCATCTTTTCCAAACCATTTATCATTGCTCATATTTCCAATCTCCATTCCATACTCATTTTTAAAAATATATTTTCCTGTCAGCGATCCGGTGCTTTCAATAAAAAAAAGCCGGTGCTGGTTGGCACAGCTTATCCTGGCAGAGCGGTGCAGCGGATTGTATTTCATTACTACTTTGCACTCATCATTTTCCATTAAATGATATTCCTGCAATGGTGACTTGTGGCTGCTGATTAAAATCCATTTCATATCAATCATTTTATTGGTAAAAATTATAACCTTATTGCTAGAGTTACAAGAGCTTTAGTATTTGGTAACAATTAATTAATACCGGTATTTTAAAAGTTTATGAAACTGGTTGATAAAAGCCAAATTAATTAAACAAGCCTATTTTGAATTGATTTTCCATCCAAAAAATTCCCCTTTTAGGGTATTGTTTAAAAATGCAGGGTTTTGTCTCTTTGTAAAAGAAATAATTATGAAATTCAGTTGCCCCGGCTAGTATAAACATAAGCCCGTTTTCGTCCGTAAAGCACCCAACGGGAAGTGCAACCCTAAAAATTATTTGGCCAAAATACCTCTTTCAACAAATTGAAAGGGGTATTTTTAAACACAACTAAATATTTTATCAAAAAAATACTAATAATATTAGTGTGAATAAAAGAAACCTATTATCTTTGTTTTCCAATTTATTTTTACAACGCACAACCAGATACATCACAACAAAAAATTACAATTATGAGCAATGCAGAAAAATTAAAGGCGCTGAAACTTACAATCGACAAAATTGATAAAGATTTCGGCAAAGGATCGGTAATGATAATGGGCGACAAGCCACATATAGAACAGGAAGTAATTTCAACAGGATCGCTGGGGCTGGATGTGGCTCTTGGCATTGGCGGTTTACCAAAAGGAAGGGTGGTAGAAATTTATGGCCCGGAAAGTAGTGGCAAAACCACCGTTGCCACCCATGTAATTGCAGAAGCACAAAAGAAAGGCGGCATGTGTGCTTTTATAGATGCAGAACATGCGTTTGACAGTTCGTATGCACAAAAGTTGGGAGTTGATATTGATAACTTACTGATCTCTCAGCCCGATTATGGTGAGCAGGCTTTAGAAATTGCTGACAGGCTGATACTTTCAGGTGCGGTTGATGTGGTGGTGATTGACTCGGTAGCTGCCTTGGTTCCTAAAAGTGAATTAGAAGGTGAAATGGGCGACAGCAAAATGGGTTTACAGGCAAGGCTGATGAGCCAGGCATTGCGTAAGCTTACTGCCACTATTTCTAAAACTAATTGTTGCTGCATCTTTATTAACCAGTTAAGGGAAAAAATTGGGGTGATGTTTGGAAATCCAGAAACAACCACCGGGGGTAACGCTTTGAAATTTTATTCATCTGTAAGGTTAGACATCAGGCGTATGGCTCAAATAAAAGATGGCGACAATGCAATTGGTAACAGGGTAAAAGTAAAAGTGGTAAAGAATAAAGTGGCTCCGCCATTCCGCACTGCAGAGTTTGATATTATTTTTGGCGAAGGTATTTCCAAAGTGGGTGAAATTATTGATATGGGTGTTGAGCTTGGTATTATTCAAAAAAGCGGAAGCTGGTTTAGTTATGATACCAATAAATTAGGCCAGGGAAGGGATTCTGTAAAACAGTTGTTTTTAGATAATCCCGGCATGGCCAATGAAATAGAAGCTAAGATAAGAGCCAAGATTGCAGAGAATGCGGCTGGATAAAAATTATAGTTCAGGGGTTAGTAAATATAAAAGCCATTCCTTTTAGGAATGGTTTTTTATTTTACCCAAACCACGGTGGTTACTGTATTATTTGTTGAAAATTACATCCTGTAACAGCATGCTAAAAGTCATGAAGTAATTAAATGTTATTTAGATTTGTGAACAGATAGGTTAGCTGTTTTAACACAGACGAACCAATTATTTTGGAAATAGAAAAATATTGGCAAAACGTTTCATAAAAACTGATTTATTTTTCACGAAAAGAAAGCAGGACTTTATTACAATACCATTTAGATACCGCATAATAATTTTACCACATGGCCACTAATTTTCTGAAGCAAAAAATATGTTTTTCATTTCTGTTGTTGGTCTGTGCTGCAAGCCTTCCGGCACAGAATGATGTAAAACTAAATTTTACCAATTCAAGAACATACGCCGGGATAGAGGTTGGGTCTAAAGGTGTAAAAATGAGCATCGTTGAAGTAAACAAGAAAAATAAAAAAGGGGCAAGCTTCCTGGTTTTAAAAGATACTGCTATCAACTCTGACTTCATTTCCTTTTCGGCACCTACCTTCTTTGCTACATTAAATGCCATGCAGGCTTTGTTTGATAAAGCAGTAAAGCAATATGAAATCCCATCAGAAAAAATTTTTACCACTATCAGCAGCGGCGTAAAAATACAGGCAGACAAAGAAGAAAAAATAACCTGGATAAATAATTTAGCCGATTCGTTTAAAGTAAGAATAGCTGAACCAAACAGGAAAGTAACCATCATTGATATATTGGAAGAAGCCCGCCTGAGCCACCTGGGCATTGTACCGGAAGAGCGGCGCTACAATACTTTTTTAATTGATATTGGAAGTGGCAACAGCAAGGGCGGTTATTTTCCCAATGGCAATACAACAGATTTAAAATTGTTCCAGTTAGGGTGGGGCACCAAAAGCACTAACAATGCTGTTGACAAACGCTGCGACAATGATAAGAGCATTCAAAATTATCAAAAGCAATTAACCCGTGTGCTGGCCGGTGCAGTAAACAGCGATGTGGTGTATGCAGTAAATGAAAGTGGTGCTTATGCCATGAACGATTACATCGCATTTAGCGGAGGCATTGCCTGGTCTGTGTCCACCCTTTTATACCCGGAACTGATTGATAATTCTGTAGTACCGGTAACCTATCAAGAAGTAGAAAAACTCTTTGATAATTTGTACAAAAAATACAGCTCCTTTAGTGATGTGGCACTTATAAAAAACCTTAGTGATAAAAGCCTTGACAAAGAAAAAATTTCAAAAGAAATAAAATCGGTACACCAGGTTTTTGATCAAAAGTCATTAATGGCCGGAGCCGGGCTGTTACTAAAAGTGATGAGGCAGTTTGATGGAGTATATGAACGCAAAGAATTTTACCTGGTAAAAAACGGGCAGGTGGGTTGGATATCTGCTTATGTTACACAGGAGGTGCGTAAATAAATTCTTTGCCGCAGTGCAAATGTTTTACATTTAATTTCAGGTTGTTACCCAAATAAAAAATGAAAGAAACCAAGCCTTTTTTATTAGTGATAGTTTCGATATTTTTATTAATATCTGTTGGCTTATTGTCTGCTGCCCTTTACCTCTACTATAAAAAACCTGCAGACCTTAGCAATATTACTAAGATTAAAAATCCACCGGTTGCAATATCAATTAACAACACCAGGGATTCGCTTGAAAAAATATATTCTGCTGCCGTTAAAGATTTGGATACTTCATTTGCAGCCACACCCGCCAAATACACAGATACTTTAAATGCACATCCGCAATATCCAGATTCTTTAAACAGCAAGACAGTAAATACATCCGCAGCATTTGACAAACTGCGAAATGAAATCAATACCATTTTGCAGGACAAAAGCCCCAATGCAGATTTGGAGTTAGCCAAAATGAAAATTGGTGAACTACAAGCGCTTGTTGGATTACTGAAAAATAAGAACACAGAAATAACAAAAGAAAATGAACGGCTGTATGCTTTGCTGAAACAATTAGCCACTGAAGGAAAAACTACTGACAATGCTGCAAGAGGCACTAGCATAGAAAACAACAGCATCTCCAAACCAGCTACAGATGCAGCTTTGAGAGTTGATAATATTCAACTGTCTGCAATTAGCGGAAACGATTTTACAGAAAAGGAAACTACCATGGCAGAAGAAACGGATAAATTGGTTGGATCATTTATGGTAAAAAACGGCGGTGCACAAAATACAATTCTGGAAGTAATGGTGGTGGTGCTGCAGCCAAATGGAAAAGTGCTGCAAAACTCTAATTGGGAGACGGGTATTTTTTACACAAAATCAGGCAAACAGATATACTCAAATAAATTACGGTTTGATAACAATGGCGGTGAAACAAAAAAGCTAAATTTTTCTTTGCAGGCAGATAAATATTTGCCGGGAAAATACACCGTAGAAGTTTATCATAACGGGCTGATGATTGGTAAGACTACTAAAACTTTATCCTAAGATCTTTCACCAACTTATTTTTCATTTCAGACAGGCATACCAACTCCGCTACTTTTTTTATCCCTGCTGCCCACAATACTTTTAGTTCCTGCTGCATGAATAAAGAATTTTAATTTCCGTTGCTGCATGAGGGTTATTACATCTTCAAATGATACTGTTGGTTCACACAAAATCAGCGTAGTAGTTGTTGGCGCAATGTTATTTAAATCGCCAACTCTTTCCAGTTGACTAAAATATTGTTGAAGGCCTGGTTGAATATTTTGGAAATGGTCAGCATCACTTACAACAAGCGTTTTGCTGTAAGCATATTTTTTTTTCGGTGCTTCGTTTGGTTTTTTAAATAATTTTTTAATCCCTGCTAAAATAGATTTGGCAGCAATGGCAACTGATATCAGCAATGAAAAGAAAAATGGAACTGCCTTGCCATATTGCTTTTTTACAAACAGCAACATGGCGCCATAAAATAACCGGAAGTACTGCAGGGTTTCTTTTTGTGTGCTCTCTCCTTTAAAATGTATAATAGTGCTGTTGGCAAAATAGTAATTTCTATATCCAGCTTTTTGTATCCGGTAGCTCAGGTCAATATCTTCTGCATACATAAAAAAAGATTCATCAAAACTTCCGACCGTATCCAGTACTTTTTTATTGATCATCATAAAAGCACCCGCCAATACATCTACTTCATTCGTTTTATTTTCCGGCAAATGACCAAGGTAATAGTTAGCCAATAATTTTGAATTAGGAAACAGCCTTGTAAGTCCTGACATTTTACAAAATGAAGTAAATACAGATGGAAAACCCCTTTTACTTTCTGATAAATATTTTCCGCTGCCGTCAATCATTTTTACACCCAACACACCCAAATCATTTTGTGTAGAAAAAAAATGAAGACATTTTTCTAAACAGTCTTCCGGCAAAATGGTATCCGGGTTGAGGAATAAAACTTTTTCTCCTGCAGCCTGCTGCAGTACTATATTATTAGCTTTGGCAAATCCAATATTTTCTTTAAGCCACGTAAATTTTACTACGGCAAACCTGTCTTTAAAAAACTCTTTGCTTCCATCTGAAGAATTATTATCTGCCACCAATATTTCGGCTTCAATATTTTTACAGGCTTTTATCACAGATGCAAGGCATTGCTCTAAAAAAAATTTTACATTGTAGTTTATTATGATGATGGAGAGTTGCAAATGACTGCTTATTTTATCATTGCTAAATATATTTTATTAGCAAAGGCAAAATACTATCATTTATTTATACTTCGCTATAACAATGTGGCTGCTTTTATAAAAAATAGCCATTTTATCAAAACATGCAACGGTTATCTTTTTATATCCATAACAAATAACTGGTGGTCGAATAGATAAGCAATGGGGCTTATCTTTGCGCCATGATAAAAAGTACTTTACTAAAAGCTACGGAAGCAGGAGCAAAAGAATTGCTTCGTTTTTTCAATACCGATTTTAAAATTACCAATAAAGAGGGCATCAACAACCCGGTAACAGAAGCTGATCATGCTTCAGAAAAAGCAATTTTTGAAGTAATTAAAAATGACTTCCCCAATCATTTTATTTTGAGTGAAGAGGCTGGTGAAATAAAAATGGACAGTGAATACAAATGGATTATTGACCCGATTGACGGCACCATTAATTTTGCCAATAACATCCCTATTTGTTGTGTAAGTATCGGGGTGGAGCATAAAGGCAAAATGATAATGGGCGCTGTATATAATCCTTTTATGAATGAGTTTTATTTTGCTGAAAAAGGTGTGGGTGCCTGGCTCAATGATAAAAAATTGACCGTTACTAGAAAAGATAAAGTGATAAACAGTTGTCTTGTTACAGGTTTTCCTTACACTTACCTTGATGCTCCCAATGGCCCATTGCAGGTGTTTGAAAAGTTGATACGAAAAGGTGTGCCGGTAAGAAGACTGGGCAGTGCGGCTTTAGATCTTTGCTGGCTGGCCGCTGGCCGCTTTGATGGTTTTTATGAACATAAATTACAAGCCTGGGACAGTGCCGCAGGCTTTTTAATAGTTGAAGAGGCGGGAGGAAAAGTAACAGATTTCAATGGCGAATATTATTCTGTTTATCAACCTCACATTCTTGCTACAAACGGTTTAATACATGATGAACTGTTGCAAATAATCAACGGAAAATCTTTATAAAAAATTTAATTAAAATAACAATGAGTAATGAACGTACAGAAATATCATCTCTTGGTGAATTTGGTTTAATAGATCATTTGACACAAAACAATGAAACAAAAAATGCTTCTACTATTTTAAGTGTGGGAGATGATGCTGCGGTAATTGATCATTTCGGAAAGCAAACGGTAATCACTACAGATATGCTCATAGAGGGTATCCATTTCGATTTGATGTACACACCACTGAAACATTTGGGCTACAAATCTGTGATCGTAAACCTAAGTGATATCTATGCAATGAATGCAACACCCACTCACATTACATTGAGCATTGCTTTCAGCAACCGTTTTAGTTTGGAAGCCATGGATGAGTTTTATGATGGAGTATATGCCGCCTGTGAAAAGTATGGTGTGGACCTGATTGGTGGTGATACCACTTCTTCTCAAAAAGGGTTTGTGATTTCTGTTACCTGTGTAGGAGAAGTGGCGCCGGATAAATTTGTAAAACGCAGTACTGCCAATAAAGGCGACCTGCTTTGTGTGAGTGGATTTTTAGGCGGCGCTTTTTTAGGGTTGACCATTTTAGAAAGAGAGAAAAAAATATTTGCTGAAACAGGCGCCCAGCCCGATCTGGAAGGACAGGATTATATTGTTGGCCGCTTGCTGAAACCGGAAGCAAGGTATGATATCATAGAATTTTTCAGCGACAGCGAAATAGTACCTACCGCCATGATTGATGTAAGCGACGGCCTCAGCAGTGAGGCTTTGCACATCTGCAAACAAAGTAATTTAGGGTGCGTAATTTATGAAGATAAAATTCCGGTGTATGAAGATGCAAAACAATTTGCTTATAAATTAGAATTAGATCCTACTGCCTGTGCATTGAGTGGTGGTGAAGATTATGAATTATTGTTTACTGTTGCCCAGGAAGATTATGAAAAAGTAAAACTCAATGACCAGATCAGCGTCATTGGTTATATGACTGCAACGGAAGAAGGCAAACATATTTTAACAAGGGGTGGAAATAAACATGAGTTGGTAGCACAGGGCTGGAACCACATGAAAAGTTGATAGCGAAAAATGATAAATAAAATTATTCCTCCTCTTGTAATTGTTATTTGGCTTTTGTCTGGTTGTGCTGCCAGTAATAAAAATTACGACGCCAATAAAAAATTTACCCGGCAGGAACTGCAGGAGGATTATACTTTGCTAAGAAATATTCTGGAAAAAAAACATCCTGCACTTTATTGGTACACTCCTAAAGACAGCATGAATTTTTATTTCGACAGCCTGTACAATAATATTGCAGACAGCATGACGGAACTGCGTTTTGGCTGGGAGGTATTAGCGCCGCTTACACAAAAGATCCATTGCGGCCACACCAGCTTTGGCATGAGTAAACAATGGGGGAAATATATAAGAGGAAAAACCATTCCTTCTTTTCCATTGTACCTGAAAGTGTGGGGCGATACCATGATTGTAATGGGCAATCTCAATCATAAAGATTCTGTATTAAAATATGGTACACTCATTACTTCCGTCAATGGTGTAAAAAATCATGAGCTGGTGCAAAAAATTTTTCAATACCTGCCGGCGGATGGATATGCTGATAATGTAAACTACATCCGTATCAGCGGAAATTTTCCTTATTACCACCGCAATGTTTTTGGTTTGTTTAAAAATTACAGAGTTGGTTATATTGACAGCAGCGGCGATGAAAAAACTATTTTAATTCCGATGTGGAGCCCACAGCCAGATACGGTTAAGTCAAAAAAAATTAAGCCGCTGGTAAAAGTTTCAAAGCAGCAGGTAAAAAAAGAGCAACGGGAAAGCTACCGTTCGCTAACAATAGACAGCAGCAATACGGCAACAATAACACTCAATACTTTTAGTAACGGCGGAGGCAGACACCTGCGGCGTTTTATAAAAAATTCATTCCAAAAAATTAAAGAGCAGCAGGTAAAGAATTTAATTATTGATTTAAGAAGTAATGGTGGGGGCGATATTAATATGCATGTGCTGCTCACCAAATACCTGCGTAAAAAACCTTTTAAAGTGGCCGACTCTGCTTATGCCGTGGCCAAATCATTTGCTCCTTATACCAGTTATATCAGGCAGGGTTGGCTTAGCAATATCGGGCTGTGGTTTCTCACAAAAAAACATACAGACGGCAATTATCATTTTGGTTATTGGGAAAGACATTTGTACAAACCAAAAAAGAAAAATCATTTTGATGGAAAAGTGTATGTACTTACCAACGGACCAACATTTTCTGCTTCCACTTTATTTTGCAATGCAGTAAAGGGACAACAAAACATAACACTTGCAGGAGAAGAAACCGGCGGTGGCTGGTATGGCAACAGCGGCGTAATGATTCCTGATATTACTTTACCTAAAACTAAGCTGAGAGTAAGGCTGCCATTTTTTAAAATTGTGCAATACAATCATGTACCGAAAGATGGGAGGGGGGTGGCTCCTGATATTTATATTCCACCAACAGTAGAAGGTGTAAGAAAAAGTATGGACAGAAAAATGCTGATTGTAAAAGAGATAATAAAGGCAGGCAATCGATAATTTTTATTTATTGATTAAAAAATCATCCCCATCTTTCCAGAAAGGAAATTTTGTTCTCACTTCTTCCAGCCATTCTTTTTGCAATGTGATAGTGAAAATATCTTCTTCATCAGCCATGTGGTAAAGTACTTCACCCAGCGGATCAATCACCAAACTGTTACCACTGTGATTAATATTATGGCCATCAGCACCCACCCTGTTTACCCCAACAACGTAGCATTGATTTTCGATGGCTCTTGCACACAATAATGTTTTCCAGGCATGGCTGCGTTTTTCGGGCCAGTTGGCAACATAAATCAAAACATCAAATTCAGGATTTGCTTTCTTCTCTGCGCTAATCAGCGGAGGAGACGGTGAAGGGGCCGCTTGTCTTGCCCACACAGGAAAACGCAAATCAAAACAAACCTGCAGATTTATTTTCCACCCTTTTACAGATGCAATCAATCTTTTGTTGCCGGCTGTGTAATGTTTATCCTCTTCGGCGTAAGCAAATAAATGGCGCTTGTTATAAAAACCAACATCCCCGTTTGGCAGCATCCAGATGAGACGGTTGTAAAAATGATTGTCTTCTTTTATAATAATGCTTCCTGTTACAATAATCCTTTTGTCTTCTGCAATTCTTCTCATCCAGTCCACCGTTTCTCCATCCATTGTTTCGGCAAACAATTGTGGCTGCATACTAAAGCCGGTACTGAACATTTCTGGCAACACCACTATCTCTGTTCTTTCTTCAATTGCATTTATCTTTTCTTCCAGCAATTGCAGATTGGCAGCTTTATCTTCCCAAACAAGTTTGGTTTGAATAGTGGTGATGGTGAGTTGAGACATAAACAACATGATTGTTCCTTACAAAATTACTATTAGTAACACAATTTTACCGTTCCTTTCTTCACATAAAAAAGGCCGAACTCTGATGGCAGTTTTTCACTACACAAAATCAAAGAGCGGCCACTTTCATTATAATCTATTAGTATCTTCTTTTTTGCTGCGGCTGGTTGCTGTTTCCTCTGCCACCGCTCCACCTGCCCTGTTGCTGCGGCCTTTGTCCATTCCTGTTTTGTGGGGGCATGGCTGGCGCTGGTGCAAAAGAAGCAGCGCTCAGTGGATAAGGATGACTGTCGGTTACAGGAATATTTTTAGTAATCAGTTTCTGAATCATCCGCAGATCATCTTTTTCTTCATGATCACAAAAAGAAAATGCAGTGCCCAGGTTACCGGCTCTTCCGGTACGGCCAATGCGGTGTACATAAGTTTCAGGTACTTCGGGCAGTTCAAAATTAATTACATGCGTCAGATCGTCAATATCAATTCCCCTTGCTGCAATATCTGTTGCCACCAATACTTTCAGCTGGCCATTCTTAAAATTACTCAACGCATTTTGTCTTGCATTTTGCGATTTGTTGCCGTGTATTGCAGCTGCACCAATATGTTCCCGGTGTAAAATTTTCACCAGTTTATCTGCGCCATGTTTTGTCCTGGTAAAAACAAGTGCCGATGGAATGTTGTGATTTTTGAGCAGGTACAATAACAGGTCGGGTTTATTTTTTTTATCTACATAAAACAAACTCTGATCAATTGTATCTACAGTAGATGATACCGGTGTCACTTCCACTTTTGCAGGATTAGTGAGCAATACATTCGCCAATGTTTGTATCTCTGGCGGCATAGTGGCCGAAAAGAAAAGTGTTTGTCTTTTTGCAGGCAATTTGATGATCACTCTTTTTACATCATGGATAAAGCCCATGTCCAGCATTCGGTCTGCTTCATCCAGTACAAATATTTTTAAATGCTGTAAGCCAACATAACCCTGGCTCATTAAGTCTAATAACCTGCCGGGTGTGGCTACTAAAATATCCACGCCATTTCTTAATTGGTTGGTTTGATGCAATTGTGATACGCCACCAAAAATTACTGCATGAGTAAGCCCGGTATATCTCCCGTACGCCGCAAAGCTTTCATCTATTTGTATTGCCAGCTCTCTTGTTGGCGTTAGTATCAGCACTTTAATATTGCGCCTGCCTTTTTCATTGCTGTTTTCATTGTACAGTAATTGTAAAATAGGAATTGCAAAAGCAGCGGTTTTTCCGGTGCCGGTTTGTGCACAACCAAGCAGGTCTCTTTTTTCCAGCACCAGCGGTATTGCCTGTTGCTGAATGGGAGTGGGTGTAGTGTATCCTTCATCAGCCAATGCTTTCAGGTGGGTTCAATTAATTCTAATTTTTTAAATGCCATTGAATGGTTTAATTTTTATAAGGCTGGAAAGACGTTGTATTTTCTGAATCAGCGAAGGAAATTTTTTATCACACCGGCTTACAACCTGCCGTATATCTGTGTGGTGTAGGCTGCGAAGGTAGGGTTTTGTTTTTTGATGGGTTTTTAATTGATAAAATACAGGGCTGTAAAATCTTTTTGATAAGGGTTTTTAGATGGTGTTCTTATTTTTTTTCTTCGCTTTTATTATTATTATTTTTTGCTGGAAATTGTTTCACCAATTCATCAATCTCTTCATCCCCATCCAAATTATTCATCTGCCGCAAAATATTATTATAGCGGTTCACCACATTTTTTCGGTAGGGCTTTATTGAATATACTTTTGGGTTGGGCAGAAAGGACGCAATCATCGCCGCCTCTGTAGGGGTGAGGTCTTTGGCATTTTTATTGAAATAAGTTTTAGCGGCGGCCTGCACACCAAAAATTCCTTTGCCCATTTCTGCCACATTGAGGTAGGTTTCTAAAATTCTTTTTTTACTCCATATTTTTTCAATCATAAAAGTAAAATATACTTCAAACCCTTTGCGTATATAGCCTCCGTGCTGCCACAGAAAAACATTTTTGGCCACCTGCTGGCTAATGGTGCTGCCACCACGTTTTGTTTTGGTATGCTTTTCATTATACTTCAATGCTTTTTTTATTGCTACCGTATCAAAACCTTCGTGGCCTGGAAACAGCTGGTCTTCGCTGGCAATTACTGCCAGTTTAATATTGCTGCCCATTTCATCAAAAGAAATATAATCCCTGTTCAATCCATTGCCCTGGATAAAATTTACAGCCTGCGTAATGGTGATGGGTGGATTGACCCATTTACAAAAGAGGATATAAATAAACTGCAAAATAAAAAGCCACAGGAAAACTTTTTTAAAAATGCGCCAGGCTTTCTGCATAGATTAGTGAAGGTTATTTTTGTGCAAGATAAATTTTTAGCCCTTTTTATTTTCAGCAGCTTTGATATATACCAGTGAATATTTTTTTCCTATCTCCATCCCCTTGGCGCATGTCTTTGATAATAAATATCCCACACCCACCAATACAACAGATGCACCCAACAGCTCCGGGCTGAATTTTTTATTATCAGCCAAAAATATAACGCCACTTGCAACAGTAAGCAATGCGCCACCACCCATCAAAGCAGCTCCGCTGCCAGCCCAGTCAAAATGCCTTCCTGTTTTACCAATTGCTTTAATCTCGTTGTAATGATATTGAGCATAATAAAAACTGGTATCTAAAATATAAATACCCAGCTGTGTTGGCATTTGCCTTACAATGTATTCTTTTAAAAAGAGGGTATCATTTTTTATTGCAGTGATATTCGCTTCTATATAGGCGCCGGAAAGAGAAGTAAAATTGATGGTACCGCCGGCAAAAAAACTGGTAACAGTACGGTTATTTTTTTTCAATAAAATAAAATCGGATGGCTGGGCAAATGTTTGGCTGCTGATAAAAATGGAGAATAAAAGTAACAGTTGTTTCATACTGTAATTTATAAACTACCGGGAAAAATATCCGTTAAAGTTTTTCTGCTGCATAAAAAACACCAAACATTAAAACAATACCAAACCCCAGCAAAAGGGCGCCTGAAATTTTATTGATCAAAGAAATATTTTTTTCATTCATCCGCTTTCTTATTTTACCGGCCAGCAATACTTTTAAAATATCCACGCTGGTATTGACGATGAGACAGGTGGTAAAAATTATTATCCGCTGTTTCACTGTGTGTGTGGCGGCAATGGTGGTGGCAGTTGTAAGCCAAAAAATCATTACACCCGGATTGAGTGCATTGATTAAAAAACCAGACAGCACCAGCTTGGCATGTGTACGGGTGGTAATAACAATTTTATCTTCATCTTCTTTAAAGTGTATTTTTTTAAAGAAAAGAAAATACACACCCATTGCTATTAAAAACATACTGCCCGTAAAACCAATTTCCTTTTTGAAGTGCAGCATTTGCATTACCAATTCAGAAAAGGCGTTGCTGAGTATCACCCACATTACATCGCTGAGCCAGATACCGCCTACAAAACTGAAGCCACCTGCCCTTCCATTATTAATGCTTTGTTTGATAATGGTGAATACAAGCGGCCCTACTGAAAAAACCAGCAGTAAGCTAATAGCAAAACCTTTTGCAAAAGAATTTAAAGCATCAATCATTCAATAAAAGAATAGGATGGAAAGATAGTGTATGAAGATAAAAATAAAACCTGATTATTTTTTTTTGAAAATAGGAACGGTACTGCAGGGTTCGCCATACATGATACTTTTGGCAACGGGCCTTAATAATTTTGTTGCCAGTAAGTAGGCTGCTTCACCAATAGGCAAATCGCCGCAACCTTTTATCACCACCCGTTTATCGGCAAACTCATTTACCGGAAGTGCTTCAATATTTTTTAACAGCAATTGTTTTTTCAGTTCCTCTTCCGTTCCAAAAACCACTTCTTTTGCTACTGGCTGCAGGCTACTGGCCACCAGCATATAGGCCCACATTGGAATAACTGCATCAGCCGAACAGGTAACCGCAACTGCTTTATTTGTGAAAGGAGTAAGGTCAAGATTTTTTAATGCTTCCCTAAAATCTTTTTCTTTTAAAATAAGCCCCATGAATAAATAATCCTTCATATCAAAAACAGCAATAAGTTCTGCCGGATAATAATCTTCCAGGTTAACAGTGACCAAAGCGCTTTCGCTTACTTTATTTATTAATGCTTCGTCCATCCTGCAAATTTACAATTATTAAAATTGAGCAATATCCCGGGGTGTTTCGATAATCGGAATAATTAATTCGGTAAAAAATTAAATTTTTATAAAACAAAACAGCCCCTGATAAATCAGGGGCTGTTTAAAAAATTTTATTCTCTACTAATTAAACTTGCTTCTTTCATCTTTGATCACTGCTAATTTTTTCAATGACTCAAACCAGCCGGAACTAATTTGCTGTGCTAAAGTTTTTGTTCTGTCGTTGGCTTTTTTAGCAGCAACTTCAGGTGCATCAGCAGCCTTTGTTCCCTGGCTGTTTACTTTTAATACATACACACCATTGATACCTGCAATTGGTTCAGATACTTTTGTTTGGTATGCTTTATTAAATGAGGCGCCAATAAGTTTTGGTTCCTGTCCAATTCCATTGATGATACTTGCATTGAATGTGATTGAAGAATCGGCACCTGCAGTTGCAGCCTTCACACTGTAAGCAGCAGCAGCGGATTCTAAAGTTGGTGTAGCCGTTAATTTGGTTTTGATCTGTTCCGCTTTTTTAAGATTGCGTACAATAAGCTCTACCATTGGCCTGGCAGCTTTTGCATCAGGCAAACCTTCGGGCTGTATTTTAGTTACTGCACCTACCACATACTGTTCCCCAATTTTAAATTGTGTCTCACTCACTTCTCCCTGCTTGGCTCCAAATGCCCACTTTACCAATTCCCTGGCTTCCTGCAAAGCACCCACCTGAAAATCGTTTTCTTTAATCACATTGGGCACATCTACTTTTTGCAAACCATTTTTTGCAACATAAGCATCCAATGCTTTTATATCTCTTACCTCGCCAGATAATTTACTTGCTTTGGCATTGGCACTATTGATAGTTTCTTCGCTTGCAGAAATTTCTTTGGCCAGGTAAGCTATTTTATATGCAGGTGATGGATTCATTTTTTGCATTATCTCAATATAGTGCCAACCAAAACCAGTCTTTACAGCCTTCTTTGTCTCGCCTTTTTCATTCAGTAAAAAATCTCCGAATTCTGTAGCAAATTTTTCTTTGTCCTGTATTGATGCAATATCAAAAGTCATTACGCCTTTGTCTTTATGTGCAGCTTCATCGGTAGAATATTTTGCTTCCAGTTCATCAAAATTTGCTCCCCCTTTAATAGCCAGTTCAATACTGTCAATACGTTTTTTGGCGATGCTGTCTGCCATTGTTGGTTGTCCGCTCTGCCTGTCTACTGTGCCTATTAATATGTGTCTGCATTTAATAGAGTCTGGTAATATTTTGGTGCCAATCATTTTTGCCATCACAAAATCTTTTCCATCCTGGTAAGGGCCAAATACTGCATCTTTTGACAATGAGGCAATCGTATCTTTCTGTGCCATGGTTAATTTTGATTTTGGAATATAGGCATCATCAAAAGGTTTGGCAGTCATATTTTTTGTCACAAAAACTTTTGCATTGGTATCTGCAGCAAATGCAGTTTTTAAAGAAGTTACTGATTCTAATGCTGCTGCGGTATCGGCTGCATTCGGGTTAGCACTAAAAGCTACATAAGCTATTTGCCTTCCGCCATCCTGCTTATACATTGCTTTATGTTTGCTTACATAGTCAGTAATATCTTCATCACCAACTTTTACCGTGCTGTCAGTTATTACACTATAAGGTACTGCTACATAAGAAATGTTGGCAAAGGTTTTACTTTCTGCATTTTCTTTTTCTTTCATCCAGGCCGGATAATAACCACTGGCTGCAATGAGGCTGCTGTATTTGGTTGCCAGTGTTTGTAATACCAATGGTTCCACAATTTGCTTAACCAACGCATCTCTCTGATCGCCTTTTGATTTTTTTGCTCCCTGCCACCATTGCTGTACTTTGGAAATGTCGTATTGTCCGCTGGCTTTGTCGGTAAAGGCCTGCTTTAATGTTTGTGGAGCATCGTCACTAAACATGATGCTGGTTAACTCTTTTGGTGAAAAGCTGAGGCCGAGTTTATCAAACTCATCACTCAGTACTCTTTCAGTTACTATCTGATCCCAGGCATTATTGCGAATGTAATATACCTGTGGTCCGCTGATACGTCCACCATATTGTTCTTCAATTTGTTTTATCTTTTCCTGGTAGTCTTTACTTTCTACCGCTACTCCATTAATTTTACCGATGCTGTTAGCGCCTGAAGCCGAACTGCGGTTGGCACCCAGGTTTGCATCCATCAAAATAAAACCAATTAAGCTAAGGGCAATCACACCAATTACAATGGCAGCGCCTTTGTCACGAATTTTTTGAATAATCTGCATTTGTTATTTTAGTTAAAATGGAGGGCAAAAATAGGGTAAAAAACTATATTTATCCCCAAAAAATAAACAATCAAAATTGGCTATGATTCAGCTTCGGTAAGCGCTTTAAAATCGGTGACCGGTTATGCTTATTCTAAAAAAATGTTCTTTGTATGTATGATCTTGCTTTTTTAATGAAATAGCAGCAACTTACATTTTATATAATATCGGCTGGTAAATCAAAACAATACAGTATTTGGTTTTGATAAAAGCTATTATTAACATCTGCTGTGAATTACCGATTTTTTATGTTGATAACAGCAGGTTTTATTTTAAAATTGGGGGAAATATATAGTATAAATGAGCCCTTGTTTATTGAAAAAAGTATTTTGACTGGAAGAAAAAATATTTATCAGGTAGCTCATTAACATAGATAAACTTGAATAAAGTAATTTTATTATCCTCACTATATTTTATTAACGGCTGTTAAAAAGTAATAGTTTGATAATTCAATAAACAACATGAATATAGGTGTACAGATAAACATTCCTTAAATGAATAATGTTAATTACCTGTGGATGATGGTGGAAAAGACGATTAATTTAACTTTACAAAAGATTATAAAAATTTGTTTCCACAAATTCACATCCCTAGTAATAGTATGTTTACTTAAATAAAAAAATTATTAAAAAATACTATGACAGATATTAACATTGCAAAATCAAAAGTAGAAGAAATAGGTTTCCTTGATATTGAGCTAGATGCCAGTATTGATTTATTTGCAGAAATTGAACGCCTGAAAAAAGAAAAGAATACAATCATCCTGGCACATTATTACCAGGAGCCGGATATTCAGGATGTGGCAGACTTTATTGGAGATAGTCTTGGGCTTGCACAACAGGCAGAAAAAACAGAAGCCGATATAATAGTATTTGCAGGTGTACACTTCATGGGGGAAACTGCTAAAATATTGAATCCAAATAAAAAAGTATTGTTGCCTGATTTGAAAGCAGGTTGCTCTTTAAGTGACAGTGCTCCTCCGGCACTATTCAAATTGTTTAAAGATAAATACCCAGATCATCTTGTTATTACTTATGTAAACTGCTCTGCCGGGATGAAAGCGTTAAGTGATATTATTTGCACCAGCAGTAATGCAGAAAAAATTTTAGATAGTTTACCAGCAGAGCAAAAGATAATTTTTGCACCTGATAAAAATTTAGGTTCTTATCTAAATAAGAAGACAGGAAGGAATATGGTATTATGGAATGGTTCCTGCATGGTGCATGAAATATTTAGCCTGGAAAAAATTGTTAAGTTAAAAATAAGGCACCCTAAAGCCAAAGTGATAGCACATCCTGAATGTGAAGAAGCAGTGTTGGCTGTAGCAGATTATATTGGAAGTACAACTGGATTATTAAAATACTCTCAACAAAATGATGCTGATGAATTTATAGTAGTTACTGAAACAGGTATACTGCACCAGATGCAAAAGAGTAACCCTGCTAAAACTTTTATACCAGCTCCGCCAAATAATAGCTGTGCCTGTAATGATTGCCCCCACATGAAATTAAATACACTGGAGAAACTGTACTTATGTATGGAATACGAAACACCGGAGATTTTAATGGATGAGGAATTAAGAGTTGCTGCCGCAAAACCAATTGAAAGAATGCTGGAGATAAGTAAACGATACGGTCTTTAATTTTTGCTAAACATTTTTATTCTTGTATTTACATTCTCTCTTATATTGGTATAAAAAAGATTGATATCTCCCACATGGTAATTTTTTTTAGTAAGGAAAATATTGCCAAAAAATTTTGGTTTACAGGTCCATAATATATTGTCATGTATTTGAGCATCCACCACTCCTTTTTTTATTTTATTAAAATTTTTTAATACTCCACCGGTATTTATTGTTGAGGATACATAACTAAGGGTTGTCGTCCAGGTAAGTGGATTTATTACAATACTTCTAAATTTCTCTTTGCTGATATAAGTTGTATCAACATAATTTTTTTTGAAAGTACGCCACCCAACAAAACAGCCTGTTGACAAAGAATCTTTGCAGGGTGGTATTTTGGTGAAATAATTTTCAGGAGTGGGCATTCCAATCAGGTAGGCGCAAATTAATTTATTTTGTAAATTTTTGCCTTCAAAATATTCTTTTAGCAGCCTGCCGGCATGTATTGTACCCTGACTATGCGATGCAATAATTATTGGTCTGCCATCATTAAAATTAGTTAGATAATATTCAAACGCCTTTTTAATATCGCTGTATGCTATCTCAAAAGCCAATGAATCTTTCAATTTATTATCATTAAAAAAGGCTCTTAAATGCGCTTGTCTGTACCTGGGAGAAAATACCCTGCAGTTTTGATTGAATACACTTGCTTGGTAGAGAATAGTAGAATAATCGGTTTTTCTATTAATGATGGAATCATCAATAGGTGCATTCCATCTATCATCATTGTTATCAATTAATGTGGTGGGGTGAATAAAAAAAACATCTGCTGCAGAATCTTTTATATAATTGGTTTTTAAAGGAGTAGGTACGCTGTCTGAAGGATCCCATTTCCAAGGA
This sequence comes from Chitinophagaceae bacterium, assembly GCA_031371545.1. GTDB lineage: Bacteria > Bacteroidota > Bacteroidia > Chitinophagales > Chitinophagaceae > Ferruginibacter. The sequence continues at coordinate 40,657 of JANMJU010000026.1, read as the reverse complement.
TGTGCTGCCCAGTAATTCAAATTACTGTAATCAGGTTTTCCATCAATACTTTTAAATTGATAATTTGCTTTATAACTGGTATAATTTTTTTGACTGCAGGAGGTGAGCATGACAGTACTTATAAAAATAAAGAAGGAAGAAATTTTGTGCAGCATTTTCAGCTAAGTTTGTTTTAAAGAAATAAAGTTCTACGTTTCAGAATTTCAAAAATAGAATAGAATATTTACTGTGCTGCTGATTTATACTAATTTTATATTTTGTATTTTCAATAATTGCGTTTTATAAGACACATACCATTTCTTAAAGCTGTGCTTTTACATAGTCTTACAGCTTTTGGTGGCCCACAGGGCCACTTTGGAATGATGTTAAAAACATTTGTTGATAAACGAAGAGATGTTACCAAAGAAGAATTAATGGAATATATCTCTTTCTGCCAGATGCTTCCCGGTGCTTCATCTACTCAAACACTTACATTAATCGGTTATAAAAGAGGGGGTATCCCTTTGGCAGTAATAACATTATTAATATGGATATTACCAGCCTGTACTATAATGGGTTTACTTTCATTTTTAGTTGGTAGTATTGGAGAGGTAAAATTGCAAACAGATATTTTTCAGTTTATCCCTGAAATGGCCATTGGTTTTTTAATTTATGCGGCGTATAAGGCTTTTAAATTTTCTGTTAATAACCTTATCACATTTATTATTATGTTGGTGTCAATGGCTTCCACTTATTTATTATTTAAAACCCCTTGGGTTATTCCAATATTAATTTTTTTGGGAGGTATAGTTACTAATTTTAGTAATAAGCGTTTTCCTGACAGGGAAAATGGCAAGCCACGAAATATAAGATGGACAAATATTTGGCTGTTTCTGTTAATCTTTTTAATAGCGGGTTTTTTAAGTGAGGCAGCCCGAAAGCAGAACTGGAAAGATAGAAAGGCATTTAATTTATTTGAAAATTTTTACCGATTTGGAAGCTTTGTTTTTGGTGGTGGCGACGTCCTAATTCCAATGATGCTTGATCAATATGTAGCAAGGCCAACTGCAAAAAAGTTTAAAGACTCAACTCAAAATATTATCAGGATCAACCGGGATGAATTGTTAACGGGAGCTGGAGTGGTAAGGGCAATACCGGGACCTGTATTTTCTATTGCTTCTTATACTGGTGGGATTGCTCTAAAAGATAAGGGGGTGGCTTTTCAGGCATTGGGTTGTATAATTGGAACTGTGGCAATATTTTTACCAAGTGCATTGTTGGTACTTTTCTTTTTCCCTGTTTGGCAATATCTCAAAAAATTTGTTGTAGTATTCAGGGCGTTAGAAGGAATTAATGCAGTTGTGGTTGGTTTAATGTGGGCAGCTTCTTTATACCTGTTGAAAGATATTTCTATTACCTCATTTACTTATGAAAGTTTTATAAATATTGCAGTGATAGTCCTTACCTTTTTTATAATGAAATTTACAAAATTACCCCCACCAATAATTGTCTTCACCTGTTTACTTATTGGAATAATTTTTTAATTTATTGTAATTTTAAAATTAGTTATAGTAATTATTTCCTTCAATTTCTTCTTTTACAATATCAGGAACAAGATAACGGATAGATTTCTTTTTTTTAATTAACTCACGTATAAGCGTACTCGAAATTTCAAGTAACGGTGCATTTAGCAATTTAATATTACTATGTGTGTTTCCCTTAACTTCAAAACCTGGTCGTTGGTAAATATAAAGTTCGTATTCTTTAAGTAATACCTCATAATTTTTCCATTTATGAATGTTACAAAAGCTATCACTTCCCATAATAACAGCAAAAGAGTGTTCTGGAAATTTTTCTTTTAAATAGGTTAAGGTATCAATTGTATAAGAAGGTTTGGGAAGATGAAATTCTACATTGGAGACTTTTAAATTTTTTTCTCCCTCAATTGCAGACTGAACTAAATGTAAACGGTGATATTCATTTAAAAGCGAAGTGGATTTTTTTAATGGGTTGTGTGGCGAAACAATTAACCAAACCTGTTGGAGAAGTGTGGAGTTTAATAGATGTTTTGCTATTATAAGATGACCCGTATGTACCGGATTGAAAGACCCAAAATAAAGACCAATTAGCATAACTACGTGATAATCATTCAATTAATAAATTTAATAACTAACTTCTTCTACCCAGATATTTTCAGCCTCATTTATTCTGAGACTTAAATGATACCCCGCCACTAATATTGAAATCGGATCACCAAGGGGCGCAATTTGATCTACTATAATTTTTTCTCCTGGTACACATCCCATCTCCATTAGTTTCAAAAAAATGTCATCTTTTTCAAACGATTTTATTACTACTGTTTTGCCAGCTGAAATTTCCGAAAGCCTGATATCCATGTTTTATTTTATTTCAGTTGCAAAAGTATACATTAGTGATTGTTCAATAATTTCGATTTAAAGAAATATTACAATGCTTGTACAATTCTATATTGCCGATACTAAAATTACTTTGAAAGAAAGAACAAGGCTTAAGGGGTTTATTATATCCATTTTTTTAAAAGAGGGAAAGAGACTGACATCTATCAATTATATTTTTTGCTCCGATGAATATTTACTCAATATTAATTATGAGTTTTTAAAACATGACTATTACACAGACATTATTACATTCAATCTTTCAGGTATTCAGGATCCAATAAATGGAGAGGTGTACATTAGTATTGATAGAGTTATAGAAAATGCGAAAAGCCTGAATGCGTCTCTTCAAAATGAACTTCATAGAGTAATATTTCATGGTGTATTACACCTTTGCGGATATAAAGATAAAAAGACGGCAGATAAAAATTTAATGCGAAAGCTCGAAGATAAATATCTAAATAGCTATTTCAAATAACCAATGCTCCACGTGGAACATTGGTTATTAAAATGAATCAAGGAAAACCGCACGTTTCATGTGGAACATCAAATTTTGAATAATAACACCCTATTTATAGTAATATACCAAAAAGGTATCTTTGCAACCTTATGTTTAATGAGTATGATATAATTGTAGTGGGTGCTGGTCATGCTGGTTGTGAAGCCGCAACTTCTGCAGCCAATTTGGGTAGTAAGGTGCTTTTGATTACAATGAATATGCAGACAATTGCCCAAATGAGCTGTAACCCAGCGATGGGCGGGATTGCAAAAGGGCAAATTGTAAGAGAAATAGATGCATTAGGGGGTTATAGTGGAATTGTTACGGATGAAAGCATGATCCAGTTTAGGATGCTCAACAGGAGTAAGGGGCCGGCAATGTGGAGTCCAAGGGTTCAGAGCGACCGGATGTTATTTGCCTCAAAATGGCGGGAGATGCTTGAAAATACTCCTAATGTGGACTTTTATCAGGATACTGTGGTTGGTTTATTAGTAAAAGATGGTAAAGTATGTGGCGTCCACACGGGGTTAGGGCATGAAATAAAAGCTAAGGCAGTAGTTTTAACCAATGGTACTTTTTTAAACGGCGTAATTCATATTGGAGAGAAAAAAATAGGTGGAGGGAGAATGGCTGAGAGAGCCGTAAAGGGTATTACAGAGCAATTGATTGGTCTTGGTTTTGAAAGTAACCGTTTAAAAACGGGAACTCCGCCAAGAATAGACGGCAGAAGTCTGGATTACAGTAAAATGGAGGAACAAAAAGGGGATGATGAAATAATAGGATTTAGTTATCTAGATACAAAGAAAATTACCCCTTTGCAACAAAAGAGCTGTTGGATTACCTACACCAGTAGTGAAGTGCATGAAATACTTAAAACTGGTTTTGAAAAAAGTCCTATGTTTCAGGGTCGGATTAAGGGCACTGGTCCACGCTATTGCCCAAGTATAGAAGATAAGATCAACCGATTTGCAGAAAGGGATAGGCATCAATTATTTGTAGAACCGGAAGGGTTTAATACGGTTGAAATTTATGTAAATGGATTTTCATCTTCCTTGCCGGAAGAGGTTCAATATAAAGCACTCAAATTGGTTCCTGGATTTGAGAACTGCAAAATGTTCAGGCCGGGTTATGCAATTGAGTATGATTATTTTCCACCAACCCAGCTAAAATTTAGCTTAGAAACCAAACTAATTGATAACCTCTTCTTTGCTGGACAGATAAATGGCACTACGGGTTATGAAGAAGCAGCCTGCCAGGGATTAATGGCAGGGATTAATGCCCATCAAAAAGTAAAAGACTTAGACCCACTAATATTAAAGAGGAGTGAAGCATACATTGGGGTATTAATAGATGATTTAATTAATAAGGGAACTGATGAACCCTACCGGATGTTCACAAGCAGGGCAGAGTTCAGAACTTTATTACGGCAGGATAATGCCGATATAAGATTAACAGAAAAAAGTTACCGGATTGGATTGGCATCTCAGGAGAGGATGGAAAGAGTAAAATTAAAAATAGAGATGGTAGAAAAAGCAAGAGTGATTTTAAGCTCACTTTCTATAGAGCCTGAAGAAATAAACCCACTGCTTAATAGGGTACAATCTTCTCCGTTAGTAAATCGCCAAAAAGTACTTTCTTTATTATTAAGACCTAATATTGGTTTGGCAGATATGATAAATCATGTACCTAAAATAAAAGAAGCCATAATGAGCATGAAGCCTGAGATACTGGAGCAGGTGGAAATTCAAACAAAGTATGAAACATATATTCAAAAAGAAAAAGAGCTTGTTACTAAGATGAGCCAGTTAGAAGACTTGCTGATACCAGACAACTTTGGTTATGATAAACTGGTATCTCTGAGCAATGAAGCCAGGCAAAAATTTACTAAAATAAGGCCACGTACGCTAGGACAGGCTTCAAGGATATCAGGCGTTAATCCAAGTGACGTGCAGATATTGATGGTTTTTATGGGAAGATAATTGTAGTGGACAATTAATTAAATATTCAGCAATAACAGAATCAAATAAACTTTATGACTTTAAATTTTTCAGAGGATACCCCAAAAGTATTGGTTTTTGAAAAGGTTGAAGAGTACCTAAATCAACAGCAATTAAATGTAAATCAGCAGGATGACACAAGGCCTTGGGGGGGGTTTTTTGTTTTAGATGAATCGCAGGCTGAAAGATTTATTTCACTGTATTTCCCACACATCACAAAAGAAAAACTAATAATATCTGGTAAATTAAGCCCCAAGGTATTGATTGTTGGACCTAATAAAAGATTAAGCTGGCAGTATCATCACCGGCGTGCAGAAATATGGAAACTTATTGGAGGCACGGCTGGAGTAGTAACAAGTGATACGGATGTTGAGGAGAATACAAACCATTTGTCAATTGGAGATATCATACAGTTGAAACAGGGGGAACGGCACCGGCTCATTGGTTTAGACGGTTGGGGTATTGTGGCTGAAATATGGCAGCACACCGATACAGATAATCCCAGCAATGAAGATGATATTGTAAGAATACAAGATGATTTTGGCAGATAAATATATCACCTAAAAATGAAGGACTTTAAAAAATATTATATCATCCCGGCAAGCCCCGAAGATATTTTTATTGCATTAACTAATCCGGCTACAATTCAACTCTGGAGCGGTGATCCTGCTGAAATGAGTACAGAGATTGGCAGCGAATTCTCATTATGGGAAGGTAGCATTTCTGGAAGAAATTTGGCTTTTGAAACTGGTAAAATGATTGTTCAAGAGTGGTATTTTGGTGATCAGGAAGAAGCCTCCATTGTAACAATCAAATTACATCCACATAAACACGGAACCTCCGTTGAACTAACACATACCAATATCCCGGATGAAGAATACATAAACATGACAGAAGGCTGGAATCACAATTATTTTGGAATGTTGGAGGAGTTTTATCGCTCATAAAATGTGTCAATTTTTTTTTATTTCCTGCCTTTAAAAAAATTTCCTTTGCCATCTGCCCCTTGACTGCTTTTGAATATTTCGCAAGTCTGCAGAGGTAAATGTTTTGATTGCTGCTATACCAGTTTCAAAAGCAATCGTTTCTTTAACTACATTGGTTAAGTTTTCTATTTGGCTGCTGCTAAGTTTAGCAAATATGCAATTAGTTGTCTTTTTCATGATTATAAGTTTTTAGATTGATAATGTTTTTAAATAAACCTTCTTTGCATTCTTGTTTTAGTCTGCCGTTGTATATTCCAAAGATTGGCCGCAGTAAAAATCTTGTTTTCTGGTTTGCGGAAAAACGCTACAGCAATAGTTTCTTTTACTTCGCTTGTTAAATTTTTAAGCTCATTTTGAGTTAAATGGACAAATGAGCTGTTTAATGTCTTTTTCATGATTGTAAGTTTTAATTATTGTATTTATTACTTTGATAAAACAAAGATATAAAATAATTAGTACTATGCGAAACAAAGTACTAATTTAATAATGGTAATAGGCAGTGTTTGTTAACTTTGTTTTGAGTAAAAACCTTGCCGGTATTGGGTTTTACAAAAATTAGCTATCAATAAAACAAAAATTGCTGATTTTGTAGATGGTAAATTGTTGGGATGATCGGTAATTAGTACTTTTTTGCAGGTTGGTACACCAAAGGAAATAGAGAAATATTGTTGTTATAGATATAAAGAAAATATTTAATTGGGACAAGCTTAATTAATAATACAATTAGTTTACGCAGATATTTTAATTTCTTTCGCTGAAATAATACTATAAGGGTGTACGCTAATCTCTCCCTTCTTCTTTTCTTTTGGTATGTCTTCCTTCTGTATCTCAATTCTTCTTGAAATATCATTTAATGAAGAAAGTCGTTGTATTGTATAAGGAATTGTATCAAGACCACTGGCAAATTTTAGAATGTAACTGTAAATACCAAACAGGCTGCCAGCAAGCAATGCAGGATTGTGCATGCTTTTAGATAATACTAAAGAAACTGTAATTACAAGTAATACCATTACTTCCATAAAACCGAAATTGAAAGCTTCTTTATTAGAAATTTTTATTTGCCAGTTTCTTAAATTGTTGTAATGCTGATAAATCATTTTTTTATTGCCCGTACCAATAACATCAACCTGCTTTTCTAATTCATCATTTTTTTGCTTGTTGAGCTTATTCATCTTTTTACCATACCAATAACTCACCAACAGCACGGGTGCCAAAATAGCTAAACAGATACCAACAATCATTTTATCATAGAAAAAAAGAATAATTAAAGAGCCCAACAAATTATAAGTTGCTTCTATTACATACACCAGGTCGTGTTCTAAAAAATCAATGAATTCCCTTGCCAATGTAGAGTGAGCACTCAGCTTGGACAATTCAATTTTTTCAAAACGCCTGCTTAAAAGTTTTGTTACTAAAGAGGTGTAAATAGCTGTATATGTTCTGGTGTCATAAATATGCCTCGCTGTACCAACAATTAAATAAATTATATGCGCTATGGTTAGTACAATTAATCCATGATAGCTGCCTTTTATTAAATCATTGATAGCCTCCCCGAAAAAATAAAATCGCATCAAGCTGCCCATCGTTTCCAGCGTAAATAAAAAATAGGTAAAACTTAATTGATACTTATGTTTTACTATCAATGTTCGTAGTACATTAAATCTTGACATAAATCTTCTTTTGAATCATTTAATAAATCATACAATTTCTATCCCGGATAAACCGGTAAGCCAATCATTTAATGGAGTAGTTAGACCGAAAGACGTTGGGTTAGTTTAAGTAGTGGCTTCTTTTTCTCTTTCGGTTACCGAGTTGTTAGTAATTCCGGTAATTAAGCCACGACAGTTGGGAGAGCCACATTTGCATTTAAAAGGCTCCATATTTTCATCCAAAAAAGACGCATAATCTAAAGTTAATTCATCGCCATTTTTAATGTAGCCTATAGCTTTTATATTTAAACCATCAAATGCCGTATTTGGCGAACAACTATGATTTTGTGGAGCCCATTCATACGGATTGTTATCCCACAGCAAAAATACCTCTTTGCTTAGAGGATAAGCGTATTTTCTAAATATTTCTTTTTGGTTATCATCCCAGTTTTTCTCCACATGACTCTTGGTAACTATCCGCTGAGCCATTTCCTCTCCTTTGAATATCAATTCATTAGCTGCAATATTATTGGTGGCATAAATGCCATAACCAGCTATTGAATTACCCTTCATAAAATATTTTTTTTGCATTAGGCGATATCTTTCAATACCCTCAGCAATAATATTTTTTAAAAAATTTGCCTGCCCAAATCCATCATGCTGTAGTATATAATCTGCACTTCCTTCATAACCTTTAGTATAGAATACAGAACATGTAAAGTTTATTTCAAGAAAAAATAGCTCTCCTTCAGCATTCATTCTGAAGTCTAAACGGGCATAACCAGCCCCTTTAAATGCGGTGAATATTTTTGTGGCTGCAGTTTTTAATCTTTTATTAAGTTGCTCATCCATAACAGGAATATTTGCGTTTGGATGAAGTTCTGAAGTTTTCAGTGCATAAGTTTTAAACTGGTTTCCTTCAGGAAAAATATACTCAACAGGCCGGAAGGTTGTCACAGATTTATTACCGGCGTCAGCAGCAAGCATTATCGTAAACTCCCTTCCCTCGATATACTCTTCTACAAGCAAAGGACTGTATTCATCAATAACAGAACGTATTTTTTCCTTTAATTCAAAAAGGTTATTTACCAGACTTTTCTCATCCACTCCCAGGCTATCCCCCGCTTTATGAGGTTTTACAAACAATGGATATTGTAGCAGCTTGCATTCAGATTCAATATTTTCTTCATTTTCTATAAGGGTATAAGCAGGAGTTCTAACACCTTCAGTGTATGCCACATATTTCATCAGTTCTTTTGGTGGATCATATAACAGAGTTGTGGGGCCGGTAAATGGCAGGTTGAGTATCTCCAATGTATAGATAACATCAATAGAAGGAACTGCCCATTCAAGATAGCCCTCACATAGATTTACAAATATGTCGAATTGCTTTTTCTTTAATTCTTTTAACTGTTTGTAAGTACTCAATTTATTCAGAAAAACATGTTCAAAATATGCTTCTGGAATAAGGTGAGATAAATTCCTTGGCGGATCATACAACTGGTAGTCAACATCGGATGTTGAATAATCGGGAAGCAGCACACATATTTTTAGTGTACTCCAATTATGCGAAGCAGCAGATTCTATAGTTATAGCAGAAAAACTGTCATTATTTTGGATTGGGCTCATGTATTAAACTGCTTACTTTTTTTTCTTTGGAGATTGAATTTTTATTTCTAGTAATAGCATTTATAATTATTTCTTTCACCAATTCTGTAAATGTTTTTTTACTATATCTTAATATAGCTCCAATAGAAGTATAATCCTCGTTTTCGCTGATACCACATTGGGCATTTACTTCCAGTACATACATTTTGCCAGTGCGGTCATCTCTCCTTATATCCACCCTTGTATATCCAGTTCCTTTTAGAGAGCTGTAAGCATCCCAACTAATTTGTTTTACCACATCTACACGTGAAGAATCCACCTGGCCATATTCATAAAAATTTTCTTCATTGGGCATTTCAGTTTCATCTTCATAAATTTCCCATAATCGGTCGAAACTTAAAAATTTTTCATCCTCGGGAAGTGATTTATGAAAAACTCTTTCAACCGGATCATAAATAAAGGCCACATCTGATTTGTTATGATCACCAACAATCAGACAAGTATATTCTGCACCCCGGATAAACGACTCAGCTATCAAGCCATCAGACACCAAGTTCCATCCATGATAACCGGTAAACAAATTATTGATGAGTGATTTTAATTCACCCTCATTGTACACTACATTTTTTGTACCCACCCCCATGCTTCCGCCAGATACCGATGGCTTTAAAATTATTGGAGTACCCAGCCTTTCAAAAATTCCCTGTACGTTATGGTCTTTGTTATGAATGGCCTCCCATTCAGGCGTAGGTATGTCGGCTTTATCAAAAGCTTTTTTCATTGCGATTTTAGAAGTGGTGATGTTATAAAAAAAACTGTCAGCACCGGAATATATCAATCCTTTTTCTTGTAATAACTCTACCACTGATATACCGGGGGCACCATTTATTTCATCACCATCGCAAATATTGAATACAATTGGAAAAAATTGTTTTAATTTTTTTTCTTCAAGAATGGTATTGATGATCTCCTTATAGTCATGGATTGTTACTGGTTGCCATTGCCAGTGTAAATTAAGTACTTCAAAAGTTTTAGTGTACTCTAAAATACTTTGAGAGAAATCATAATAGTAGTCCAAATTTTCATCATTGCTTTTCACAGAAGGAACCAGTACCCACACTTTAAAAGGAAGATCAGACAATGTATTTAAAGAGGTAAGAAAATCTGGCATAGATAAAAAATGATGCTGGATTTATTAACGGTTGATTGTTGTTTGACCAATAATATAAAAGCAAATAATTCTGAGTTTCTAAAAAACAGGCTTCAAAAAATTGATTAAAGTAAAAGTATAAAAGCGTTTAATAATAAAAAAACTTTATGACTTATAAAATCTAACAAATACCAATTACCTGCAAAAATGTGTACAAAAGAGAGGAAAAGGAAGTCAAAACAGATGGGTAATTAAAAATCCGTCAGAGGGTTGTTCTTGGAACAGATGAAAAACTGCGGAAAATACGGTACAAAAAAATTAGCAAAATCACTCTTGTATAAAAAATCACAATTATTTAATTTTACTTTCAAATTCCAATATTATGACAAACAATACTGTTAACCAACGTTTCTTTGCCTACCTGGCAAAGTCGTTTTCTGCCTTTTGCGGAAGTTTTTTTGTTTCAAGCTCAACAAAAGAGTTTAATCGCCTGAAAAACTTCATTGCTTCCTAAGGACAAAATAAAAAAATATACATTTTTAAGAAGATTTATCTTTATTGAAAGGGTATGCTTTTTAAACATTAGTCAGGTTTAAAAAAGATGATTAGTGATGTCTATTGTTTTGTATTATCGAAAATGTTTCGATATAATTTTGCTGTAGTACAGAGTATTGTTGCCCTCTAAGATTTTAATTACAGGTTTGCGGCTTTCGGATTCAAAAAATTGATATCCCTTAAATCAATCACTTTTGCTTGGTGAGCATTTCTATGCATTTCATCTAAGAGTTGTTTTTTTACAACATCTTCCTCAATCCCTGCAATTACGCAGCATCTATCAAAGTTGGTGTGCATACCATAGCTTTCTAGAATTGGTGGTAGATCCTTGAGTTCGGGGAAAACCATGAATTTTTTTACAAAATAGTAGGTAGTATTTTGTATTGTTTTTGTGTACGATTGGTAAATCTTTTCCATACAGGTATTTTACGGTGATAAAAAATGTCTTTTAAAATCTTATCAGCTTTTGGTTTTGTAGTTACGGGGATCATAAAAACAACAAGTGTTACCGATAAAATTTTATAAAGCAATTGCTTTTAAGCATAAGATATTGCAGAGAATTGCGTCTTTAAAAAGAGTGGTTCAAAGGATTGGTACGTATAAAATTTTACCTGGTTTAAGGCAAGATTACACGGGTATTTATTTGATGTTCTATTTTTTGTTTGATAGAACATTTAAAAACAATCAGGATATTTGTCTGATACCAGAACAATGATTTTAAAACGGGACAATTGATTTTTAATAAGTTTTCTATTTTAATTAAACAACAATGCATTTAATTTTTGAGGAAAGGAAGTAAGGGTATTTCGTTCTTCAAATACCAACTCTTCTTTCTTTTTCATCCTTTCAGCTATCATAGTAAATCCAAGAGAAGGAAGATTAACCTTAACTGTATTATATTTTACTGAAACTGTATTTTCATTATAGGCAATTGCCGGTTCATCAATCACTTTTACCGTTCCGCCAACATCAACAAAAGACTTTTCCAATCTTATATTGCTATAATTTGCTGTTAATTGCTTAACAATATCAATTTCCTCTTTATTTATTATGGCCGGCTTTGCTTTCCAGTAAATAACATTTATGACACCGGGAATGAACCGGAGAGATGCAACTACAGATTCTGCCACGTATACAAATACATACGAATTAAAAAGTGTTTCAAAAACAGGCTTCCTGTTATTTGATTTTGTTGCCCAGGAGCTAATGACGGGGCAATAGCTTTCAATTCCCTTTTTATTAAGCATGGAAGAAACTTTTCTTTCTTTTAATGGCTTTGTATAAACTGCATACCAATTATGTGTCATGGTGTAAAATTTTGGTTGAAAAAACTGCAGTTTTTCAAATATCAATCAGACGTGTAATGCTTTTCGAAAGGAAAATGAGGAAGAAGATTGGTTGCGCTTTTAAAAGGATATCCGGAACGGGATTAAATAGTAGGAACACAAACATACGAATTAATTGATAGAAAAAAAATAATTTTTACAGGCGCTTTTAAATTGAGCTGGCATAACATTTTTCTAAAAACTCTATTTTTGAAAAAATAATTTTATGGAACAAACTACATTAGGAATTGGCACCCGCCTGCAGCATACACAATTTGGCCCCGGGGTAATAGTGGGGATACGATACGCCACTTACCTGATCTCTTTTATTCATCATGGTATAAAGGAAGTAGAAAAAACGGATACCAGCCTCGATGAGATCATACCAGAAAATGTGAGTGCAGAAATAGAAACAGTTTCAGAGACGGAAAAGTCATTGCTGAAAATTTTACGTTTATGGTCCGGCTTTTCGGAAGTGGTGTCCTTGGGAGACAAGTGGAAAGGAGGGTCTTTATTATTACAACCTTACGATAAAACTCAAAAACCAAAAGAAATTCCTATCGAAGATTTTTTCCATAAGGTAGTAATGCTGAGAGACAGGCTGAGGGTGCTGGAACAAAATATCAACAGCAATAAAAAACTGAGTGATGAAGACAAGGTAAACATACAGCAGTACATCACCCGTTGTTATGGATCTCTCACTACTTTTAATGTATTGTTTAAAAATAAAGAGCAATGGTTTGTAGGAGATAAAGGAAGTAAGGAAGATTAAAATACCGGACTTTTTATATTTCTTAACTTGTGTTTGGTAACCAACAGCTATGCTAAGATTATTTAAAAGCCTTTATATACAGGTGTTGCTGGCAATAGTTGCCGGTATCCTGCTGGGTCACTTTAATCCAGATTTTGCAACACAGTTAAAACCTTTGGGTGATGGATTTATCCGGCTGATCAAAATGATGATTGGCCCTATCATCTTCTGCACCATTGTAACCGGAATAGCCGGTATGCAGGATACAAAAAAAGTAGGAAGGGTTGGTTTAAAAGCATTGATTTATTTTGAGATTGTTACTACGCTGGCATTGGTTACCGGCCTTGTTGTAATCAACATTTTGAAACCCGGTGTTGGGATGAATATAGAGATTGCATCGCTTGATTCAAAAGCTGTGGAAGGCTATATAACTCAAAGCAAAAGCCAAACAGCATTAGATTTTATTTTAAATATCATTCCAGAAAATATTGTAAACGCCCTTTCTAATAACAGCCTGTTGCAGGTTCTTTTCTTTGCTGTTTTAATGGGATTTGCGTTGTCAAAAATTAAAGAGAAAGCAAATCCATTATTAAAAGGTATCCAGTCGCTGGAAGACGCACTGTTTACTATTATCCGTATTATTATGAAATTGGCTCCTATTGGGGCTTTGGGAGCAATGGCTTTTACTATTGGCAAATATGGTTTGGGTTCTTTGAGTTCACTGGGTCAGTTAATGGGATCATTTTATATCACCTGCCTGCTTTTTATTTTAATTATTTTGGGAGGCATACTAAAATTATCTGGGTTTAATATTTTTCGCCTGCTGAAACATATTAAGGAAGAACTCCTGATTGTATTGGGAACATCTTCATCTGAGGCCGCATTACCAAGCCTTATCACTAAATTGGAAAAGGCTGGTTGCTCAGAACCTGTAACTGGTTTAGTGATACCAATGGGCTATTCATTTAACCTGGACGGCACAGCTATTTATCTTACCATGGCAGCAGTTTTTTTAGCACAGGCCACCAACACACCGTTAGATATTTCTCACCAGGTCTCATTACTGCTGGTTTTATTACTTACATCCAAAGGAGCAGCCGGCGTTACAGGAAGTGGCTTTATTACACTGGCTGCCACATTGCCTGCGGTTGGCCATATCCCTGTTGCAGCCATTGCTTTGATTTTAGGGATAGACCGTTTTATGAGTGAAGGAAGAGCCATTACCAACATCATTGGAAATGCAGTGGCAACCATTGTAATTGCTAAATGGGAAAAAGAAATTGATTTGGATGTGGCTAAAGAAACGATTGGTTAGTTTTATTTAAACAATTGGTCAGATTTTTATGTTTCTTTTTTTAATGTATGCATGCCACAATAAGTAAGCTGCAATCGTTCTGTAAGGTTTCCATTTTTCAGCAATCAACAGCAGTTCATCTTTTGGTGTGTGATTTGCCAATTGCTTTACTTCTTTCATACTATTCACCAAAGCGATATCACCAATAGGAAAAAGATTGGTTCTTTGCAATGCCATCATCAGGTACACATCAGTTGTCCAGTCGCCGATACCTTTTATTTTTTTCAGTTCTGTTCTTACAGTTTCATCAGGTGCAGCGGCAAGTGCTTTCAGGTTAAGTTGTTTAGTTAATATCGCTTCCGCCAAATGTTTTGCATACATTGTTTTTTGCCTGCTGAAATAACAGCCCCTCAATTCTGCATCGGTAAGGGAGATTATTTTTTGTGGTGTGAAACTGCCAATTTTTTCAATGCAGCTTTTGCCGAAGCCAATGAAACCTGTTGCTCTAAGATGAGGTGAATCAGGGTTTCAAAATTCGGCGTGCGCCGAAAAATTGGAGGATGCCCATGTGTATCAATAATTAATTTTAAATCAGCGTCCTTCTTTGCCAACTGATTACAAAAGAGTGTAAAATTATTCTCATCAAAAGTTTCAATAATGCTCACAACAACTCTTTTATCTAATTAGTTTTTCTCCTTCAATCTCTTAGCCTTTATTCTTCTCTTTAAATTTTTCAATTGCTTTTTTTGTAAAGCTACTTAGTACCAAACGTCCGCTAATGGCAGCTCTTTCTTTCAGCAATTCATCCCAATGTTCCGTTCCTTTCCAAAATATTTTTTTCATTTCTGCCATTGCATCCGGGCTGCTGTGTGCCAACGAATTTGCCAACCGGTGAATAGACTCTTCCATGTTTGCTGTATTTTCATGCAGCTCTGCAAATAAGCCTTTGCGCTTTGCCCAGTCACTGTTGCGCCACCCGGCAGCATCAATTGCCAATGCACTAAAAGCAGCCAGTCCAATTTTCTTTTCTATGGCAGGACCCACTACAAATGGGCCAATGCCAACCGCCAATTCGCTCAATTTTATATCAGCACCTTCTACCGCAATGGCATAGTCCACTGCTGCTGCAAGCCCTACTCCACCACCAACACATTTGCCATGTATTCTTCCAATAATAAACTTAGGACACTTACGCATGGCATTGATGACATGGGCAAAACCACTGAAAAACTTTAAGCCTTCTATTTCACTTTTAATGGTCATTAATTCATCGAAAGAAGCGCCTGCACAAAATGCTTTGTCGCCGCCGCTTTTTAAAATGATCACTTTTGTTTCGGTGTGTGTGCCTGCAAAATGTATTTCATGCGCCAGCTCTTCCAAAATTTTTCCAGGTAATGAATTGCTTTGTGGATGAAAAAACTCGATGCTGGTGATGCCCTGGTGTGTTTCTGTTTTTACGTAGCCGTTATTTTCTTGCTGTATCATACAATAAAATTATAGGATTATTTATTTTTTTTTCGTTGCACCATTGTTAAGATAGTGGCAATTCCGGTTACTTCATTGCTTTCATCAAAAAATTCCACCAGCCATTTTACGATGCCTTTGTCAATATCATCTCCCCGTTTAAAATCTTCCGGGTTTTCTACAATCCTTTTATCGTTTGGCAATTTTTCTTTGCAGGTAAAACGGATATATACTTCTGCTCCAGGATATACAGGTTTTGTAAAACGCAATTCATCAATACCATAATTTAACAGTACTGGATTTTTTTCATATCCATCTACAAACAGGCCTGCTGCAATACTCATAATAAAATATCCATGTGCCACCTGTTGTTCAAACATGGTGCCGGTGAAGTCTGTAGTTTTAATGTGAGCATAAAAATGATCACCGCTTAAATCTCCAAAGCGGTCGATATCTTCTGATGTAATAATTCTTTTTTCTGTGATGATCTGATCACCAATTTGCAACTCTTCAAAATATTTTTTAAACGGATGTTTGCCTGGATCTTTTCCTTTAGCATTTGGTTGAAATACATTAGTTATTTCTGTGATGGTGGTTGGTGAACCCTGCAAAGCGGTACGCTGTAAATAATGTTTCACACCACGAATGCCTCCCATCTCTTCACCACCACCCGCCCTGCCGGGGCCGCCATGAACCAATAACGGCAATGGTGAGCCGTGGCCGGTACTTTCTTTAACACATTCATTATTCAACACTAAAATTCTTCCATGATGTGAAGCTGCACCAATTACATATTGCCTGGCAGTTTTATAATCAGCGGTTACAATGGTTGATACCAAACTGCCTTTTCCCATTTTGCTTAATGCAATTGCATCATTCATGTTGGTATAAGGCATCAAAGTACTTACCGGACCAAATGCTTCTATGTTATGTGGTTCAAAAGACTGGTGTGGTTTCTCATTCAGCAATAAAATAGGAGAAAGAAAAGCACCTTTTACAGCATCTGCATCCACCACCTGCACACTATCCAGGCTGCCATAAATAATTTGTGAGGAGGCAAGTATTTTTTGCACCTGCTCTCTCACTTCATTGCGTTGTGTGTTGCCTGCAAGGCTGCCCATTCTTACGGTCGTGTTTAATGGATTACCAATTACAGTTTGGCTCAAAGCCTTGCCCAAAGAAACCTGTACATCTTCTATTTTATTTTCCGGTACAAATATTCTTCTGATGCCGGTGCAACGCTGCCCTGCTTTCAATGTCATTTCTTTTCTTATCTCCTTAATAAAAATATCCCACTCCGGCATATCGGTACTTACATCATTACCCAGCACAATACAATTTAAACTATCAGCCTCCATCGTGAAGGGTGTATTTTCTCTTAAAATATTAGGATTGCTTTTCAGCATCAATCCTGTAGATGCACTCCCTGTAAATGTTACTACATCTTGTGAGTTTACATGATCCAGTAAATCGCCGGCACTGCCACAAATTAATTGTACTGCACCCTTGGGCAAAATGTTGGAAGCTATGATTTCTTTTACTACCGCCTCTGTTAAATAAGAGGTAACTGTTGCAGGCTTTACTACACAGGGCATACCTGCCAATAAATTCACTGCAATTTTTTCCAGCATGCCCCACACAGGAAAATTGAATGCGTTGATGTGAATAGCCACACCTTCTTTTGGGGTAAGAATATGCGTACCCATAAAAGTATTGTTCTTGCTGAGGTTGTGGCTTTCGCCATCAATGCAAAATACTTCATCAGGAAATTTTCTGCGGAGCGATGCATTGGCAAAGAGATTGCCGATGCCGCCTTCAATATCTACCCAACTATCTGCTTTGGTGGCTCCGGTTTGATAAGAGATTTGATAAAATTTTTCTAAGTGGCTGCGTAAGTGTATGGCCAAAGCTTTCAGCATATTGCCTCTTTGATGAAAGGTCATTTTTCGCAAAACAGGATTGCCAACCACTCTTCCATATTCTAAGATATTTTTAAAATCAATGCCCTTCGTAGTTGCTGCAGCAAAGGGTTCGCCAGTTACGGCATTAAATAAAAGTTGCCCATCACCATCACCTGTAATCCATTGGCCATTGATGTAGTTACCCAGTTTGTTCATTGTGCTAATCGTTAATTGTAACAACAAATCTACAAAGCAAAAGTGGATTAAACTTTATGAGTTTGATGGTGAAAATTTAATTAATAGTTCAACAGGATTAACCTAAAAAAAATAAAATACTAATAGCGGTCACAAAAATTATATCAACCCAAACTGTCTTGCATGATGCACCACATGCTTATAATGCAGCAATACCCACTCTTCAAAATTCAAATCACCAAATACCGGATGTTGCGATGTAACAATTTCTCCAGAACTGAATTTATCTGCAAACAATTTTATTTGCTGTTTCAAATCATCCACAGCTTCCTGCATTGTTGTAAATTTTAAGGGCAATGGTTCTTCCGGAAGTACCGGGGCTTTGGTATTTTCCCTAAACTCTTTTTCACTTAACAAAAACTCTTTGAATTTAGGCAAATGCTCAACTGGTGTTACCAGTGGAAAATGAATTTGATTAGTAGAGACTTTAAAAAATCCGGAAACATGCTCCAGCATTTGTTGTGCATTCATCTTACCCCATTTGCCCACAGCATCAGCTGGTAAATTTTTTATCAATGCGGTAAAGCCATTTTCTACAAAGGCAAGTTTAATGGTATCCATAAATAAATTTTAGAAACACAAGCTAAAATAAAAAAACAAGCCGCGAAGCTTGTTTTTTATAAATAAGAAATTAAGGTCTTTTATAAACGGCTGTCTATTTCTTTACTGATTCTGTCAAATATTTCATCTACAGAACCCTCTCCTTTCAGCATTACCACTTTATCAAAAACTTTATAATAATCAGCTACTGCCGAAGTTTTACTATGGTACACCGCAATCCTTTCCCTGATCACATTTTCATTGGTGTCATCACTGCGGTCGCTGGTTTCGCCACGTTTTAATAAACGCCTTACCAATTCTTCTTGGCTTACTTCCAGTGCCAGCATTACGCCAATGGACGTGTTTTTCAAATCGAGCAATTTGTCTAAAGCCTCCGCCTGTGCTGCTGTTCTGGGAAAACCATCAAATAAAAATCCCCTGGCACCGGGGTTAGCATCCAGCGATGAACTGATCATTCCAATCACCACTTCATCGGGAACCAATTGCCCCTTGTCCATAATTTTTTTTGCTTCCAATCCTAAGGGAGTTTGCCGGGTAATTTCAGTGCGGAGCAAATCTCCGGTGCTAAGATGTTTAAGGCCATACTTAGCTATCAGCTTTTCGCTTTGCGTACCTTTACCACTGCCCGGGGGGCCAAAGAGTATTAAATTGAACATATTTGATTGGTTGCCGTTGTACCTGTAAAGAAACAAATATAATAGTTGAGGTTTAAATATCCATTAACATTTTAAAGAAACTATTGAAAAACTATTGAAATAAACTTATCGTATTTAAAAAAAGTCTATTACTTATTCATTTTTTGGCGCAAATGAAAGGAATCATTCACATAATAATTATTTTGCCAATTATCATATTCGGTTGTAATAACAGCAACAATCACCAAAATCAAAAAACCATGAATCCAAACGATAATAACCCGGTATATTCTAACACAGACAGCAATAAGGTAAATATCAGCGAAACGGAATGGAAAAAAATATTACCTGAAGAGGTATACGAAATAGCCAGGCAAAAAGGAACAGAAAGGCCGTTCACCGGAAAGTACAACTCACACAAAGAAACCGGCATTTATTATTGTGCCGCCTGCGGCAATCCATTATTTGCAAGTAATGGTAAGTTTGAAAGCAGTTGTGGCTGGCCAAGTTTTTTTGAACCCATTACAAAAGGCAGCATCATTTATGCGCCGGATAATAAATACGGTATGCAGCGAACAGAGGTAATGTGTGGCAGATGCAAAGCCCACTTAGGCCACGTGTTTGAAGATGGCCCGCCACCTGCAGGCTTGCGCTATTGCATTAACTCTGTGATCCTTGATTTTGAAAAAGCAAAAGAAGTTGCAGAAAAATATACAGGAGAAAAACCAGCGTAAAATTTTTTATTGTGAATGGATCCTGCATTTTCAATATGCAATATTACAATCCAGCCTGCCCAATCTTATAATGGTCACGGATTTAGCGTACAGCAAGTTTTATTTCTCTATCATTTTTTACTGAATCATATAAGAAAGAGACAATGTCTTTATTTTTCTTTATTCTCCATTGGTGAAGTCCTTTGTACCAAACAATTTACATTTGCAGAAACCTTCATTATTAAAAGCAAACAAAGTAAAAGATATGCCTTCAGACAAACTTAGCCAGCTTGCCGAAACCCTTATTGGTTCTGAAATAGTAAAACTGGGGGCTGATATAAAAGAAAAAATTAAACAGGGCAATAAAATTTACAACTTTACCATTGGCGATTTTGACAGTGCTATTTTTCCTATACCCGCTGGATTGCAGGAAGAAATTATTGCTGCATTTAATAACCATTTTACTACTTATCCGCCAGCAGATGGTATCATCGAATTGAGGGAATCGGTAGCACAATTTTTATTACAAAGAGAAGGGTTGGAGTATGCAACAAATGAAATTTTAATTGCAGCCGGCGGCAGGCCATTGATATATGCTGCCTACAGAGCCATTGTAGACAAAGGTGAAAAAGTAATTTACCCTGTACCCAGCTGGAATAACAATCACTATGTGCATTTCACCGAAGGCGAACATGTGATGATTGAAACTAAGCTGGAAAATAATTTCATGCCCACAGCAGAAGAAATAAAGCCACATATAAAAGGAGCCTGTTTGCTGGCAGTATGCTCACCATTGAACCCAACGGGTACCGCATTTACTAAAAAAGATCTGGAGGCGATATGCGATTTGGTAATAGAAGAAAATGAACGCCGTGGTGAAAATGAAAAAAAATTATACCTCTTGTACGACCAGATTTACTGGACACTTACTTATGGCAATATACAACATTACAACCCTGTGTCTTTGAGGCCTGCCATGAAGGAGTACACTATTTTTATTGATGGCATCAGCAAATCATTTGCTGCCACTGGCGTAAGGGTGGGCTGGAGTATGGGACCTGCTAACCTCATTGCAAAAATGAAAGCCATCAACAGCCACCTGGGAGCCTGGAGCCCGATGGCGGAGCAAAATGCCACTGCTAATTATTTAAAGCAAACTGAAAATATTGATAATTATTTTGCTCATTTTAAAGCAGCTATATCCGAGCGGCTCAACAGAATTTATCATGGCTTTATCCAATTAAAAACGGAAGGATTTTCTCTTAATGCAGTTGCACCGCAGGCAGCAATTTATCTTACCATACAAATTGATTTGACTGGAAAAAAAACATCGGCAGGAAATATATTAACCACTCAAAGTGATGTAACAGCTTATTTATTAGATGAGGCTAAATTGGCGATTGTACCATTCAGCGCTTTTGGAGCTTCGTCAGAGAGTAGTTGGTATAGGCTGAGTGTGGGAACTTGCAAAATAGAAGAGATTGATGAGATGCTGCAAAAATTAAAAGATGCCCTGGGGCATCTTTCGTAAAATAGTTTTGAGAAGATTAAATTAATTTTTGCAATTTAAAAAAACAAAGGCTTTTAAAGCCTGCTGGCGTATAATAGTTTTTACCAAAGTTTCTTTGCTGTAAACTTTGTATTTATTAAGGTCAATTACTTCATGTGCAATTACAAGGTTATCCATTTGCTCGACGTCAAATAATAACTCATGCAGCATTTCCACCTGGTGCTCAATAGCCTGTGGACTCATCAGTTCCTGATTGAACATTACGAGTAAATCACGGTTGATATTGTTCATTTTTGTAAAATGGCTTTTACGTTATTGTTAGTTTTATCAGTATCCTACCATGCCCTTTTTATTGGGACAGCCGCATTGACTTTTTCTTGACGAACTACAACTGGTTGCAATGATTGATACAAGCAAAACAAGCAATAAGGATATTTTAAAAAAACGGTGCATAAAAATTGAATTAACAAATTAAACTATTTTCACTGAATATTATTGCATTTCTCTGGTATTTTTTCTTAAATGACTCAAAAAACTCCACAAAAAACCATTTTAATAGCCCCTTTGGCCTGGGGCCTGGGTCATGCGGCTAGGTGTATACCGATTATAAAAGAACTTAAAAGCTACAATATCGAGGTCATTATAGCAGCAGATGAGCCTGTTAAAACTATGTTGAAACAGGAATTTCCCCAGCTGTTTTTTATTGATTTGCCAGGATACAAAATACAATACAGCAAAAATAAAAAATGGTTTCATCTAAAGATATTATTTCAGCTTCCTCAAATAATCACCTGCATCTTTAAAGAACACAACTGGTTAAAGAAAGTTGTAAAAAAATATGCTGTTGATGCTGTTATTTCTGATAACCGTTTTGGATTATATCATTCTACCATTCCTTCGGTTTATATCACACACCAGTTATTTATAAAAACAGGCAACTGGTTTTCTGAAAAAATAGCCGAAAAAATTCATGGATGGGGTATAAAAAAATACAACCAATGCTGGGTACCTGATTTTGATGGAGCTGTTAATATTGCCGGGGTTTTATCACACCCAAAAGCATTACCTGCCAATATAAAATATATCGGTTGTCTTTCAAGATTTGAAAAAACAGCAACAGTAAATAAAGAAATTAATTTATTGATTATTCTTTCTGGCCCGGAACCGCAGCGAACAATTTTTGAAAATATATTATTTACACAACTCAGAGAATACACGGGCAGAGTTTTGTTTGTAAGAGGATTGGCTGCCGTCGGTCATAACTTAGTATTTACAGATGAACCCGGATTACCAAACGAGATTATTATAAAAAATTACCTCTCAGCAACAGAGCTCAATACTGCAATACAATCTGCCGAACTTGTACTTTGCAGAAGCGGTTATACCTCTGTTATGGATTTATTAAAGCTCAATCAAAAAGCTGTACTGGTGCCTACTCCGGGGCAAACAGAACAAGAGTATCTTGCGGCTTATTTATCTGGGCAACAATTTTTTTGTACTGCTTCGCAGGATGGGTTTTTACTGCAGGATGTAATTAATAAAGCAAATAAATTTTCATATCAGATGCCTGTTTGTGATATGGAGTTATATAAAAAAACAATACAGCTATTCGTTGAGACGCTTTAAAGTACTCAATTTTATACAACAATTTTATAAGTGGATAAAAAAGTAAAAGCACACTTGGGTTTGTTGGCCACCAATCTTTTCTTTGCCATTAATCTCAGTGCTATAAAATACCTCACTGCCAATAATTACATGCAGCCATTTGGCATGAATGTCATCAGGGTTGGCATGAGTGTACTGTTGTTCTGGTTATTATTTTTATTAAACCCTTCTCACAAAAAAATTGAAGGGCAGGATATACCGAGATTTATATTATGTGCCTTAACAGGAGTTGCTATCAACCAAATGCTTTTTTTAAAAGGGCTATCCCTTACTTACTCGATACATGCAGTATTGCTAATGCTTACCACCCCTATTTTGATTACCATCATTGCGGCGTGGCTTTTAAAGGAGCGGATAAATATTTACAAGATTATTGGCCTTGGCCTGGGTATAAGCGGTGCTATTGTTTTGATAACATCCCGGCAAAATACAGGCAGCGGCAATAGTATTTTGTTGGGAGATTTTTTGATAATTATCAATGCTGTTTCTTACAGCATTTATTTTATCCTAGTAAAACCACTAATGCTGAAATATAATCCTGTACAGGTTATTCGCTGGATATTTACTTTGGGTTTATTAATGATACTTCCATTTGGGTTGACAGAATTTATGGCAATAAAATGGCAAAACTTTAGCACTACAGAATATGGCTGTATCAGCTTTATAATAATAGGCGGTACATTTTTAGCGTATCTTTTCAATGCTTATGGAATAAAAATTTTAGGGGCATCAGTAGCAGGGGCTTACATTTATATTCAGCCGGTGTTTGCCACTGCAATTGCAATGGTTTTTTTAAAAGAAAAACTGGAACTATATAAAATTTTTGCAGCAGTATTAATTTTTACAGGAGTCTATTTGTCTAACAGGCAGCCCAGTTCTTTGCAGTCTAAAAATAATTGATGATCGGACTTTCGATTCATTAACCCGGGGTTTGTTTGGGAGTTAAATAATGATAAATAATATTTTATATATTCTAACGTTATAATTATATTGAAAAAAAATAAAACTAAAAAATAAATCAGCATTCAATAATAGCCTACAACAGTAATGTTTACCAATAAGACCAAAACGTTTCCCAATCATACCAAATTTCTATTTTATGATGTTTCAACCGAAGCAGGCAATGAAGTGCCTGAACTTCTGAAACCAGATAATAAAATCAGTATTTTTACAACCTTTATTTCAAGACAATTTTAAAATAGTAACCTCCCAAATTATAAACATTATTTCATGAAAAAGTTATTAGTAACAGGTTCGTCAGGTTTAATCGGTTCCGAAGTTTGTATTCATTTTGCAGAACAGGGTTGGGAAATACATGGCGTAGATAACAATCAAAGAGCAGTTTTTTTTGGCCCCAGTGGCGATACCCGGTGGAACCAAGGCAGACTTGAGCAGACCATTAAAAACTTTGTGCATCATGAATTAGATATTCGTGACAGGGAAGGGGTGCTGGCACTGATAGCTACCGTAAAGCCAGATGCAATTGTACACACTGCAGCCCAGCCAAGTCATGACAGGGCTGCATCTATTCCATTCGAAGATTTTGATACCAACGCTGTAGGCACATTTAATATGCTGGAAGCAACCCGTAGATATTCTACTACTATCCCTTTTGTACACATGAGTACTAACAAAGTGTATGGCGATGCCCCCAACGAAATTGCAATGACAGAACTAGAAACCCGTTGGGATTATGCAGATAAGACATACGAAAATGGGATACCGGAATCGTTTAGAATAGACCAATGCAAACACTCACTTTTTGGATCATCAAAAGTTTCTGCAGATATTTCTGTTCAGGAATATGGCCGTTATTTTAATATGCCAAGTTGTGTATTAAGAGGAGGCTGTCTTACTGGGCCTAATCATACAGGTGTGGAGCTGCATGGCTTTTTAAGCTACCTCGTAAAATGTAATTTAGAAGAAAAAGAATACACGGTATTTGGTTACAAAGGAAAGCAGGTAAGGGATAATATTCACTCTTATGATGTGGCCCGTTTTATAGAAGAGTTTATAAAAGCACCAAGGGTGGCAGAAGTATATAATATTGGTGGTGGTAAAGATAACTCCTGCTCTATCCTGGAAGCGTTCGAAATAATTGCATCCATCAGTGGGAAGCCAATGAAATACAAGTACGATGAAACCAATCGTATTGGTGACCACATTTGTTATTACAGTGATTTGAGAAAAATGAAAGCGCATTATCCTGATTGGGATATTACAAAATCGCTGCAACAAACTTTTGAAGAAATACACCAGGCATGGTTGAATAAAAAAAAGTAATTGTACAATTTCTATTTCCTGGTTGATGAAAAAATTCCCTGAATATTTATGTACATAGTTCACCTTGGCTTTTCTGGTTTCCCGGTTGGCAATGCTGCTATCCAGCGTGTGCGCTTTACTTTTAAGGCAGTGCAGCAAGCCGGATTTACTCCGTTAATTATCAACAAGCAAAGTACACATGAAAAAGTAGCTTATAAAAAACATGTCAACCGTTTTGATGGATTGATTTTTTTAGACACTTCGCCAATATTAACAAAGCCCCCTTCTTTTTTAAAAAGAAACATCAATAAAATACAGGGCCTGTTGGGGGAAATAAAATTACTGTGTGGCCGCAGAAAAAAAATTAAGTCTGCTATACTCTACACTCCGGGGTTTGCAGAACTTGTTTATTACAGGATAGTTTCAAAGCTGCTGGGGTTTAGTTTGGTGATACAGTATGTAGAGCACCGCTCTTCCATTACAGATAGAGATTCTTTTTTTACCAAAATAAATGACCGACTTTTTGATGGCTATTGCGCCAGTTTTTGTGATGGCGTAATTGGTATCAGTGAATTTCTGATTGCAGAAATTCGCAAAAAAAAACCGCAGCTGCCCCTGATTAAAATACCTGCCATCTGCGATTTCAGAGACTTTGAAATTATTGAAGCGGCAATGCTTGATTATAAATATTTCCTGTATTGTGGTACCATCAATTATACACCGGTGATAGATTTTGTCCTTGTTTTTTTTGAAAAAGTGAGAGATGAAAATTTGTATACCGGAAAACTAATGTTCATCATTGGCGGAAACAGTCCAAAAAACTTTGCGGCGATTGAAGCGGCATTTAAAAATAGCAAGTACAGCAGCGATATTATTTTGTATAAAAATATGCCGTATAATAATATCATCCCCCTGTATAAATCTGCCGACCTCCTGATAATTCCTTTGCGAAATAATATTCAGGACATTGCCAGATTTCCTCATAAAGTAAGTGAATACACAGCTTCCGGCCGGCCATTGATCTCTTCTAAAATAGGGGAATTAAAATATTATTTTAAAGACAAAGAATCTGCATTGCTGGCAGACGATTATGATATTGATATGTATGTAGCTACCCTCAGGCAAATGAAACAAAATAATTTAAGCTTTGATGATATCGGCAGGAGGGGATACGAAGTGGGATATAATAATTTTCATTACGCTTCTAACGTTGAGGGGATAAAAAACTTTTTCAATAATTTGTAGAAATATATTTTAGCTAGTCTTAAGACCTCACAAATTTTTAGGATAATCAAAGAATAAAAATTCTTTCTTCGTTTTTTTAAAATCTGCCCATTTGGGCGTATTTATTTTTACAGCAAAAATACCGCAGGTAGGGATATTATCCACCTTTACCGTATCTGTCAACAGGTTGGCAAATTCAGTAATACCGCTGTTATGAGAAAATACCGCCACGGCATTTAGTGAATCATCTAAATTACTTATTACATCAAAAAAAGCATTGGTGTCGGCATGATACAATTTTGAAATAAAAATAATGGCATCGTTATTTTGGAGATATACATCAGCAAAAAGTTCAGCTGTTTTTTTTGCTCTTTTGGCCGGGCTTGATACAAAAGCATCAATGTGTAAGTTTTGAGATTTTAATCTTTTTGCCATTACAGGCGCATCTTTAATACCCCGGTCATTAAGCGGCCGTTCAAAGTCAGTAAGGGTACCAATCTCCCAACTGCTTTTTGCATGACGGACCAAAAGAAGTGTTTTGCTTCCCTCCCCTAAAGAAGTGCTGTGAATTTTATCGATTGAATTATTCATTTCCTAAGTTTTAAAATTACAAGAAATTTTAATCAACAACAAAGCTTAATATCCTCTCACATTTTTTCCTTCCATATAATTCATAAATGCTTTGTTGCAAACCCTGTTGCCGCCCGGTGTAGGGTAATTTCCTGTAAAATACCAATCGCCGGTATTTGTAGGGCAGGCTAAATGTAAAGTATCAATTGTCTGATAAATCACATCCACCGGGATGTTGATTTCTTTTGGTGTAATGAGTTGCGCTATTTTATTTGAGATCTGTTCCAGTGTAAAAGGTTTGTACACTTTTCTTACCACGTTTTCAGTATGCAGCTGGTTGTTGCGTTGCAGCTCTTTGCACAAAACTAATAAATCATCCAGCAATACTTCCTGGTTAGTTTCATGCAGCAAATCAATAACCGCCCTAAAAGCAATAAAGTCTCCCAGCTTGCTCATATCAATACCATAACAATCAGGATAACGTATTTGCGGAGCCGAAGAAACAACAATGATTCGTTTTGGTTTTAATCTTGCCAGCATCCGGATAATACTTTCTTTCAAAGTAGTTCCCCTTACAATGGAGTCATCAATTACCACCAGCGTATCAACATGATCCCTCACAGTGCCGTAAGTAATATCATACACATGCTGCACCATTTCATTGCGGTTGGTATCTTCTGTAATAAAGGTCCGCAGCTTAACATCTTTGATGGCTATTTTTTCTATCCTCACTTTACGGCTCACCATTTCTGTTAGTTTGGCTTCATCATAATCATTTCCCCAGCTTGATATTTTTTCAATTTTTACTTTAGTTAAATAATCTTCAGCCCCTTTCAGCAAGCCATAAAAAGCAGTTTCAGCCGTATTGGGAATAAAAGAAAAAATTGTATTCTTCAGATCATGATTAATGGCTTTCAAAACCGGTTCACTCAGGTAATAACCCAAAGCGGTTCTTTCTTTATAAATTTTTTCATCACTGCCACGGCTGAAATAAATCCGTTCAAAACTACATGCTCTTCTTTCTTTTGGTTCCACAATTTGCTGAATACTGTAATTGCCATCTGCATTTACAATCAGTGCACAGCCCGGCATCAGTTCCTGCACTTCATTTTCCCCCACATTGAATGCTGTCCTGATGGCAGCCCTTTCGCTTGCAGCCACAATTACATCATCATTTATATAATAGTAAGACGGACGTATACCATGTGCATCCCTCATTACAAATGCATTTCCGTTGCCTATCAAACCACAAAAATTAAAACCACCATCAAAAAGGGGCACTGCTTTTTTAAGCACTTTGGCAACATCTAAATTTTCGGGAAAAGCCTCATCTGCTTTTACCAAAAAATGATGCAGTACTTCCATCATCGCTGCCAGGTCGCTTTGTTTTTGAAACACACCCGGTTCCATATTGACCAGGCCAAATAACTCTTCCGTATTTACTAAATTAAAATTACCGGCGAGTGCAAGATTTCTTGCCGGTATGATATCTCTTTTAATAAAGGGGTGGCAAAATTCCACGTTATTTTTTCCCTGTGTTCCATAGCGCAAATGACCCAGTAATAATTCGCCCAGGTAGTTGATATGGCCTTTCATTAACCCCGGGTGGTTCTTAATGTCCGGCTGGTATTTTTCTATTTCTTCAATCTCTTTGCCAATTTGAAAAAAGAGATCGGCAATAGGCTGGTTGGCACTGCTTCGCAAGCGGTGCAGAAAAGGATAACCGGGTTCTACATTTAGTTTAATGGTAGCGATACCTGCTCCGTCTTGTCCACGGTTGTGTTGCTTTTCCATCAATAAGTATAACTTGTTGAGGCCGTAGAGTACAGAGCCGTATTGCTGCTGATAATAACTGAAGTTTTTGCGAAGGCGAATGAAGGCGAGGCCACATTCGTGTTTAATTTCGTCGCTCATGATGTGAAATGAGTGGTAAAGTTAACTGATGTAAAACAAAAATCCCTCCGTTGAATAGCGGAGGGATGAAATATAATTTTGGTTAACTATAAACCGCTGATGCAAATCCCAATTTGGTAAGGTCTGATATCTGCACCGGCGCCATCTTTTAATAATGTAGAAAGTTGGTATGTTCCAACTAAAGAAAAAGCACCTACTCCTACCCTTGCTGTTGCTACTACACGAGTGCCATTAAAAAATGTTTTTTTACTTTCTTTTAAAGTGTAAGAATTAATGGTGGTCCCACTGCTGTTTTGCAAAGTCTTTCCTTTTGTGTGGGCATTTATCATAGTACCTATTTTTAGTCCAAGGGCGGCCTTCCAGCTTTTATTTTCTTTTTCTGGGTTAAAAGTATATCGCAACTCAACAGGGACTTCGGCAAATACAGTAACTAATTTATATTTTTTAAAATGGTCGGTAGAGTCTGCATTTTTAAAAGGAAGTACGGTTCCTGTTGAAGTAATACCAATGTCTGTATTCTTAAAAAACATACTGCTTCCATTTATACCCAAACCAAAAGCCACAGCCCAGTGAGGGTCTGTCTTAAAAGGCTTGTTAAGCATAATAGATATACCCAGCCCTCTTGATAAGCCAGCCATTCTGTTAGTAATGCTATCTGGAGCACCAGCCCAGTGGTCGCTGGTTAATTGAAGCATAATATGATCGCCGGGTTGTTCTAAAGTTGTTTTTTTCCAGTCTTTCTTGGTTGTTTGGGCAGCAGAGATTAAAAAAGAGCTAAAGGCAAATAAGGTAAAAACGATTTTCTTCATAAATGTAATCTTGAGTAACAAAAATACCCGCCATCGGGGTTAATGAAAGGTTAAATGAACATATAAAAAACTGCCCGAAATATTTCGGGCAAGTTTTGTTTGGTGGGCCCACCTGGGCTCGAACCAGGGACCACCTGATTATGAGTCAGGTGCTCTAACCAACTGAGCTATAGGCCCTTTCTTTTTCAAGAAAGATTTTTATTGGTACAACTGCTTATAAAAAAGCAGCTGGGTTATTTGATTTTTTAATCCACTTAAATAAATTTCGGAATAAACCTGTAAACCGAAACCTGATAAAGGATTGCAAAAGTAAGTAAAATCAATAATTGATAAAGATGTTTTTATAAAATAATCTGCAGTAAAGAGATTTTTGTTTTCTTCAACATTGCTTTATTAAAATAGCGTGATTTTACAAATACCAATTTATAAGCATAAATATTTATAAATAGTTTGTAAAATAGAAAATAGTTTTTATTAAATTGCATCAACACCAAACGATTGCATTAATACCGAAACTGCTATATGATTACTCCACAGGAAGTCAAAGAGCTACAATTAAAAATTAGTCAATATGGCGATCAGCATGCTTATGCCCAAATGTATATTGCTTACATGCCTTATTTGCTGAAGTTTGCCAATTCAATTATTAAGAACAATGAACTTGCAGAAGAGATTGTTTTGGATGTATTTATCAAAATATGGCAAAACAGGGCAGAGATTGGAAAGATTGACAATTTCAAGCTTTACCTCTATGTAAGTACCAAAAACACCGCACTTAATTATTTATCCCGGCATTTTAGAAAGAATATCATTTCTCTTGAAGAGATGTCCATAAATATTCCAATGGGGCCTTACAACCCCGAGCAATTACTGATTACCTCGGAGGCGGTAAAGAAAATAAACCATGAAATTCAAAAACTGCCTCCCAGGTGTAAGCTGATTTTTAAACTGGTAAAAGAAGACAGGCTGCGATACAATGATATTGCCCGGCTGCTGAACATTTCTGTGAAAACCATCGACAATCAAATGGCCATTGCTTTAAAAAAAATCAGCAGCGCCATCAATTTTGATCTAAAAAAGGAACATAAGTAATTCATCCTTACTCCATTCTTTTAAAAATATTTTTTTTGCCTTTGGTAGATTTAGAGGATAATGGTGTCTAATTACTTTACATAACAATAATATTGGATAACTCAGAACAAATATGGGTATTAATGGCAAGGAAGCTTTCGGGAGAAGCTTCTCCCGAAGAGTTATCTGAACTGGATCGCCTTGTGAGACTGGATCCACATATTAATTACTCCAAAGAGATATTGCACGACCTGTGGCAAAACAATCCCATTCCAGACAGCCAATATGCCGAAAACAGGTATAAAGAACTGGTGCAGCAAATGAAAACCATGGGTATTGATGAAGGGAAATTTACCCAGGACGATCATTATATTAATCGGGAACAAGAGGAGAAAAAAGGTGGCGGAAGAAAATGGCTGATAGCTCTTTGTTCATTTGCCACACTGGCGCTTATTACCGGCGGTATTTTTTTCTATAGAAATAAAAAAGCTCCTTCAAAAGACCTTGCAGAAGTTCATTCTAAAAATGAAATCAATACAAAAAATGGCTCTAAAACTAACCTGGTACTTCCTGACGGAACCAAGGTTTGGCTCAATTCAAGCAGCCAGTTAACCTACGAAAAAAATTATGGAAACAAACTCAGAGAAGTAAACCTGGTGGGGGAAGCTTATTTTGATGTGGTTAAAAATGCAGAGAAACCATTTTTAATTCATACCACTAAAATGGATATTAAAGTATTGGGTACAGCATTCAATGTAAAATGTTACCCAGGCGAAAAAACTACCGAGACCAGTTTAATCAGGGGCAGCATTGAAGTAACTTTAAAAGACCGCCAGGAAAAAATAATGCTGAAGCCAAATGAAAAACTGATCATTAATAACCAGGAAGCACCAGTAGTAAAAAGCACACAACAAACTTCTATTCGGCCACTTTTGCCCAAAGCGACGGATGAAAAGCCAATCATATCCCTTAGTCACCTGACTTTTTACCCTGCCGATAACACTTTAATAGAAACAGCCTGGGTACAAAATCGTTTAATCTTTAGCAGCGAAACCTTCGAAGATGTTGCCTTAAAGATGGAGCGCTGGTACAGTGTAAATATTGAATTTGCTGATGGGGCATTAAAAAAAGCATCTCTAACAGGAAGTTTTGAGAAAGAAACAGTAAGGGAAGCTTTAAATGCATTGGAGCTAACGACAAGGTTTTCTTACAGCATAAAAAATAACAACATCATTATCTCTAAAAATAATTCAATAAAAAAATGAAACAACAAAACACTTATAATACATCCTGATAAACATAAACAAAACTAAAAAGGGGAAATGCGCTAACATTTCCCCCGGATAGTAATAAAAAAGAGAAAACATACATGCTGTACTAAGGCCGTGATTGTTCCCATTTTTCATCTACCAAAACATAAAAATATGAAAAAAACCAAACGAGTGCTTGCTTCTAAAAATCGAAGCATTTACAAATTGTTACTGCTTATGAAATTTACCATCGCCTTATTGCTGTTTACCACGATGCAGGTATCAGCCAAAACCTATTCGCAGGAGAGGATTACCCTCAAGCTGGAATCTGCTGAACTCAAAACTGCCCTGAGGCAAATTGAGAAAAAAAGCATCTATCGTTTTTTGTACAATGACGATGTAATATCTGCCAAGCGTAAAATAAACATTGATGCTAACAACATCCTGGTAAAAGACGTGCTGGATATGATATTGAAAGAAACAGCACTCATTTACAAAATTCTGGATAACAACCTGGTAGTAATTACCCAAAAGGATTTTTTGGTACAAGATATCAAAGTGTCAGGTAAAGTGACCGGGCCTAATGGTGAAGCGCTGCCGAATGTTACCGTAAGGATTAAAGGCTCTGCAGCAGGAACTTCTACTACCGCAGCAGGTACTTTTTCCATCTCAGTACCTGAAGGAGCTACACTTGTTTTTTCATCTGTTGGGTACGAAACAATAGAAGAAGTTGTAAATGGCAGAGCTGAAATAAATGTATCGCTGAAAACATCTACCAAGGGGCTGGATGAAGTGGTGGTGATTGGATATGGTACTGCCAGCAAGAGAGATTTGACTGGGTCTATTGTTAAAGTTAGTGGAAAAGATATTGCTGATAAACCCAACACCAACCCGGTAGCTTCACTGCAGGGAAAAGTTGCCGGGTTATCAATTGTAAATAATGGCACACCGGGTGCAGCGCCAGATATCCGTATCCGTGGTACTATCAGTATTGGTTCTGTTAGTCCTTTGTATGTTGTTGATGGCGTTTTTAATGACAATATTGACTACATCAATCCCAATGACATTGAGTCTATTGAAATATTAAAAGATCCTTCTTCCCTGGCTATTTTTGGAGTAAGAGGAGCTGCTGGTGTTATTGCCATAACTACCAAAAGGGCCAAGGCTGGCCAGGTTGTTATCAACTTTAATACTTCTTATGGCTTTAAGAAATTAGTGGATAAAATTCAGTGGGCCAACTCAGACCAGTTTAAAACATTGTATGAAGAAGAAAAAGTAAATATCAACGTAACAGACCCATTTGATTATTCAAAGTGGACAGCCAACACTGACTGGGTGGACGTTGTAACAAGAACAGGCCATTTTAATACCAACAACCTGAGCGTAGCTACCAGTACTGAAAGAAATAAATTTACAATGGGTGTTGGGTTCTCTAGTGATGAGGGGCTTATCAGGCATGAAAAACTAGAGAAGATCCTTTTTTCTTTAACAGATGAATTAAAACTGAACAAATCAATAAAAGTTGGGTTTAATTTTAATGGCGTAAGACAAAATCAACCTTACAATGCTACCAACGTTTTGAATGATGCAAGAAAAGTAATCCCAATTGTGCCGGCAGGAACAAAATCGGTTTATACCAAAAATCCTTATGGATTGGATAGTGCGAATTATAACCTTTATTATGCATTACCATCTATTCAAAATTCTGGGGTGGTAAACCCATTGATACAACTGGAAAACGAGTGGAATAAAAGAAAGAATGTAGAATACAGAACGGTGGCCAGTGTATTTGCCGAAATAAACATACTCAAAAATTTAAGTTTTAAAACAACTTTTTATGCTGATATGAGTAATGTAAATACAAGGACTTATACGCCGCTTTACAGTGCTTACGATGCTTCTGTGGATGCTGCTTTTTTATACAGTACTAAAACAGGAGTAGATGAAAATGACCAAACTTATAAAAAATTCCAGCAGGATTATATCCTGAATTACAAAACAAGCATCGGCAACAATAATATAACTGCTGTTGCAGGATGGACTACTTATTATTTTGGAAACTTCAATAGAAGTGCTTCTTCAAAACAAAGTGCCACAGGGGGTGCTATTCCTGATGATCAAAGATTTTGGTATGTAAGCAATGGATTTGAAGACGGCCCTTCCAGGAGAGCAAACTCTGATCAAAGAGAAAGAACAACAGAGTCTGCCTTATTCAGAGTATTGTACAACTATGGTGGAAAATATTTTATCAATGCATCTTTCCGCCGGGATGGCTCTTCCCAAATTTCACCGGCCAACCGCTGGCAAAACTTTTGGGCAGTTGGTGGTGCATGGGAAATTTCAAAAGAAAATTTCATGAGAGATCAGAAATATTTTGATTTCATAAAATTGAAGGCTTCTATTGGTGTATTGGGCAACCAAAATACTTATGGTTACGATTATCCATTTTACCCAGGCTTGAGACAAGGTACGGTTGCTATTTTCGGCAACAATATTTACAGAGCGAATTCACAGGAATACTTACCTAATCCAAACCTGAAATGGGAGACTGTAAATGCAAAAGAAGTGGGAGTTGAGCTTTCTGCATTCAGCAATCGCCTGCATTTTGAAGCAGCCTATTTTGATAAAGTAACAAAAGACCTGATGACATTTATTCCCGGCAGCAACGGAGTTGCTAATGGCCTGGACAATATCGGAAGTATAAAAAATTCAGGTATTGAATTGAGTGGAAGCTGGATCCAAAAAATCAATAAAGATTTCTCGGTTACTGTAAGCGGCAACTTAACTACTTACAAAAATAAAGTACTGGAACTGGCAACTAAGGATTTTGCAATAGTGCAAGGTTTAAACAGAACTGTAGTAGGCCAGCCTATTGGCTCTTTTTATGGTTATATTGTTGAGGGGCTTTATCAGTCTTATGCAGATAAATTAAAATCACCGGTAAACACTGAATTTGTTTATGGCCCGGGCGATTTTAAATACAAGGATGTAAATGGAGATGGTAAAATTAATACTGATGACAAAACAATTATCGGCAATCCAACTCCTGATTTTACTTATGGCGGATCCATCAGTTTTAAATATAAAAACTTTGATGCAGGATTTGATTTTGGTGGCGTGTACGGAAATGAAGTGTATAGAAACTGGGGTGGTACAGAATCTCCTTTCCAAAGGGTTAACTACGGTGCTTATAAAATAAACAGGTGGCATGGCGAAGGTACTTCCAACTGGGATCCTATTTTAGGACAGGATCACAGGATCAATTATGAAGCATCTACTTATGGTATTGAAGACGGAAGTTATTTCAGGCTCAGAAATGTTCAGGTTGGATACAATATTGACCAGAAGTTGATTTCAAAATTGAAAATTAAAAATCTAAGGGTATTTTTCAATGCACAAAATTTAAAAACCTGGAAACACAATTTGGGCTATACTCCTGAGTTTGGCGGATCTGCTATTTCATTTGGTGTGGACAATGCAGGAGGTGCAATTCCAATGGTATCCACATTTGGATTAAACGTAACTTTTTAAACTACAAAAAATTAAAAAATATGAAAAAGAATATCAGGCTACTAGGAAGTATTCTTATATTTCTCCCGCTTTTATTTATGATAGGGAGCTGTAAAAAATATCTAGACCGTAAACCATTGACAGCAACCTTAGATGACCTGAACCAGGGTGGTGTAGAAGGATTGATTTTCGGGTTATACAGCAGTGCAGAAAATTATGATGACGGGCAGGCCTTCGGAGGAATTCCATGGCAGGCAGTACACAATTTTAGATCGGATGATTCTGAAAAAGGAAGTGACCAGGCTGATGGCGCAGAGTGGGTGGCCCCTTTTGATCACTACGCTTATGTAAAAGATTTATGGGCTACCAATACTTATTGGGATGGCCACTATAACCTGATTAACAAAGCAAATACCGCATTGCAAACAGCAGATTCTTTAGGGCTTACCAATGATCCTGCATCTCAAAAAAATATAGCCGAAGCAAAGTTTTTCAGGGCTTATGCTTATTTCGATATGGTAAGAACTTTTGGTGAAGTACCTAAAATTGATTTCAGGGTGTACGAAGCTTCCCAGGCTAATATTGCCAAATCACCTATCGCAGATATTTATGCTTTAATAGATGCAGACCTACAGTTTGCAGCAGCAAATTTGCCAGTGAGTTGGGGAAGCCAATACCCAGGGCGCCTTACAAGCGGTGCTGCCAAAACATTGCAGGCCAAAGCATTTTTATTCAGAAAAAACTGGAGCAGTACATTGGGTCTTTGCCAACAGGTAATTGGCTCTGGCACTTATTCTTTATTTTCCAGCTATTATGGAATATTTAAAGATGCCGGCGAAAATTGCAGTGAGTCTATTTTTGAATTACAGTCCTACAGCGGTCCTAATAAAACAGATGATTTTGGATCATGGTATGCCACTTGCCAGGGTGTAAGAGCTTCTACTGCATCTGGCTGGAATTTAGGCTGGGGCTGGAATACACCAACTGATGATTTTGTAAATTCTTTCGAAGCAGGAGATCCGAGATTGGGTTCTTCTGTATTATTTTCCGGAAAGTCAGACGACCCTTCTACAGGAGGATATGGAGGAACACTGCCCAATTCAATTTATGATGTACCAGCCGGTCCGTTGCCAAGGAAATACTGGAATAAAAAAGTATATGCAGACCCAGCAATGAGAGCTTCTACCGGATGGCTGGATGGCGCTTACTGGATTAACCACCGGATACTCCGCTATGCCGATGTATTATTAATGGCTGCTGAATGTAATAATGAAACTGGTAATGGAGCCGCTGCTGCCACATTGCTAAACCAGGTAAGGGCAAGGGTTAGTATGCCGGCTGTTACCTTTACCGATCAGGCACAGATGAGAACGGCGATAAAAAAAGAACGCAGGGCTGAATTTGGGCTGGAAGGAGAAAGGTTTTTCGACCTGGTTAGATGGGATGATGCTGTATCTGTTCTTAGCTCATTGGGCTACACAAACAGGTGCAGGTTTTACCCAATACCACAACCGGCAATTGATAAATCAGGCGGTGTTTTAATTCAAAACCCAGAGTGGTAGAACTGTATCGAAAACAATAACTATTAAAATTTTTAATTATGAAAAATAATATTTTAAAACTTTTGACTTTCACTTGTGCTGTTGTACTAATAGCTTCAGGTTGCCAAAAGATGAACCGGCCACAATTGGGAACTTATCCACAGGATGCAAACCCTCCCGGTGGCCCACTAAAATTCTATGCAGCATTTGATGGCACAACAGCCGATCCTTTAATGAATGCAGTGGACAGCATAAGGGCAAATTTTGCAAGTGATAATCCTTTAGCCTCAGTAGATGGTGTAAATGGAAAAGGCTTTCAGGCGGATGGCGCAAAAGCAATAAAATATCCTTCTGCCAATGATTTTAAAGGAGTAACAAGCTGCACTATCTCTATGTGGGTAAACAACAGTACAAATCCTAATACAGAGCTTTATTTTTCCTTGGTAAGTAAGGATTACTGGCATGGAAGTGCTGCCTTTTTATTGGTAGAACATGCAGCAACAGTTGGTGTTTGTACATTTAAGTTTGCATTGATGGATCATTGGATTGAGTTTAATGATAATTTTAATAAACCACTGCTTGATGGACAATGGCATCATTTAGCATTTGCCTATGATGAAACCACTTCTCATCTAACAATTTACTATGATGGACAACCTGTTCCAACTCCGGGAACTTCAGCTGATTTTACAGCTAATGGCGCACCGCTGGGTAAGCTTGATTTGAAAAATGCAACTAATTTAGTTTTGGGAGGTTGGAATAAACATGCTGGTTTAGATGGTCCCACTGATGGATGGATTAATGGTTTTACGGGCAAAATGGATCAGTTCCGTTTATACGGCAAAGCTCTCTCTGCATCTGAAGTACAAGCATTGTATAATAGTAAGCTATAAGAGAAAGTTCCTCATAAATATTCGAATATTATTAAAGGGCTTGTACGAATGTGCGGCCCTTTAATTTATCTGTCAATTGTAAAAACGTTAACGGTGTTGTGTAAATCCAGTCAATTATTCAGGGTATCAATTTACTCATTCATTCTTGCAGGTTCAATATCCTGCAACAGCGGTAAGAGTAATGGAAAAGATCTTTTCGTTTCGCTGCCTGCATCACAAACACAGGTAACATTTACCAATACCCTGGAAAAGAAAAAGATGCTCAACATTCTCTACTACCTGTATTATTACAATGGTGGCGGAGTAGCTGCCGGCGACATCAACAATGATGGCCTGGATGATATTTATTTTACCGCCAACAGCAAAGGGAATAATAAACTCTACCTCAATAAAGGAAATTTTCAATTTGAAGACATTACTGCAAAAGCAGGCGTGTCCGGTATTTCAGACTGGTGCAGCGGCGTAACCATGGCAGATGTAAACAACGATGGACTGCTGGATATTTATGTATCAACTGTAAGCGGCAAATATGGTTTGACGGGGCACAATGAATTGTACATCAATAATGGCAACAATACTTTTACAGAAAAATCAGCTCAGTATGGGTTGAACACTTCCTGCTTTACTTCTCAATCAGCCTTTTTTGATTATGACCATGATGGGGATTTGGATTGTTATATTCTCAACCAATCTCATCACCCACATGCTAATATATCAGACACCAGTAAACGAAGAACCTACGACAGTTCATCCGGAGACAGGCTGTACCGGAATGATTTAAATACCACCGGAAAATTCATGGAAGTATCTAAGCAGGCAGGCATTTACCAAAGTAACCTTGGCTATGGCCTGGGGATAGCAGTGGCAGATATAAACAATGATGGCTGGGATGATATTTATATCGGCAATGATTTTCATGAAAATGATTATTACTATGTAAATAACGGGAACGGAACATTTACAGAAAGCGGCGCTAAACATTTTGGGCATTACAGCCGCTTTAGTATGGGCAACGATATTGCAGATTATAATAACGACGGGCAGTTAGATATAGTAACTGTAGACATGCTGCCTGCTGATGAAAAGATTTTAAAAACTTATGGCAGCGATGAAAACCCGGATACTTATAAAGTAAAATTAGAAATACAGGGTTATCAAAATCAGAATTCAAAAAATTGCTTGCAACGCAATAACGGCAATGGAACCAGCTTTAGCGAAACAAGTTTACTAAGTGGTGTGGCTGCAACAGATTGGAGCTGGTCGCCCCTGTTTGCTGA
Organism: Chitinophagaceae bacterium; assembly: GCA_031371545.1. Classification (GTDB taxonomy): domain Bacteria; phylum Bacteroidota; class Bacteroidia; order Chitinophagales; family Chitinophagaceae; genus Ferruginibacter. Next base: position 1,425 of record JANMJU010000026.1, on the reverse strand, counting down.
TTTTGATAATGATGGCAATAAAGATTTATTTATTTCAAATGGCATTGTAAAGCGCCCTGTTGATTTGGATTATATCCGTTTTGTTTCAGATTTAAAAATGAAGGGCCTGGATCAAACCGACAAGTTTGATGAGGATGCGATTAAAGCAATGCCTGATGGAAGCTCACATCCTTTTTTATTTAAAAATAATGGCGGCCTTCATTTTGAAGATATGAGCAATGCCTGGGGCACGGGCAACATGAAGGGATATTTTACCGGAGCTTCGTATGCAGACCTTGACAATGATGGCAATCTTGATTTGATAATAAATCCTATCAATTCTCCGGCAGTAATTTTAAAAAACAATTCCCCAAAAACAAATTCAATTGCCGTGTTATTTAAAAGCGACAGCCTGAACAGGTTTGGTGTTGGATGCAAAGCATACCTTTTTCAAAAAGGAAAAATGCAGTACCAGGAATTGATGCACACCAGGGGCTTTCAATCATCCTGCGGTACAAAACTTCATTTCGGTCTTGGGGCAGACAGTTTGGTGGACAGCATTTTAATTGTGTGGCCCAATCAGAAATACCAGGTGCTTAAAAATGTACCAGGAAATAAACTTTTAACCGCATTGGAAAAAAATGCTTCCGGCGTATTTAATTATGCCACTTATTTTCCTGTAGTTGATAACTACGCCACAATAATTAATCCCGGCATAAACTGGAAACATCAGGAGAATGATTTTTTAGATTATAACGTACAGTATTTAATTCCGCATTTAGAATCAACCCGTGGGCCAAAGCTGGCTGTAGCTGATGTAAATGGTGATGGGCTGGATGATTTTTATGCCTGTGGCGCTAAGTTCCAGCCGGGTGCAATGATGCTTCAACAAAAAGATGGTTCATTTAAAGCATCAGATACGGCACTGTTTAATGCCGATGCTATTTGTGAAGATGTGGATGCTAAATTTTTTGATGCAGACGGAAATGGTACTCCTGATTTGTTTGTAGTGAGTGGTGGAAACGAAGCCCCAGCAAATGCCCTTGCCCTTGCAGACAGGCTTTACCTCAATGATGGAAAAGGGCATTTTAAAAAAGCAACAGATTTCTTAACCCAGCGCTATGAAAATAAAAGTTGTATTGCAGCAGCAGATGTAGATAAAGATGGTGACATAGATATTTTTATTGGCAACATGGGCCTTACAGGTGCTTATGGTTCATTAAAAGCATCTTTCTTTTATTTAAATGATGGCAATAAAGAAAAACCTCACTTCACCGGAGCCTTCGATAACATAATTAAACTTTCGGATGTAGGGATTGTAACAGCAGCTGTTTTTACTGATGTAAATGCAGATGGCTGGCCCGACCTGGTAGTAACCGGAGAGTGGATGGGAATAAAAATATTTTTGAATGACAAAGGAAAATTTCAGCAGACAGAAATACCGTC
>JANMJU010000015.1:0-28781 GCA_031371545.1 Chitinophagaceae bacterium | reverse complement strand
CGAGAAAATTGCAGTGGTAATGGGCAACGAAGTAACCGGTGTAGAACAAACCACCATCACTCAATGCGATGGCATTATTGAAATACCGCAACTCGGCATGAAACATTCACTGAACATTGCCACCGCCGCAGGTGTTGTATTTTGGGAAATTGTAAGAACCATTTTACCTAAAACTTCCAAACAGGAAATTGCTAACTAATTTTATTAAATGTCTTCCATCAAAAAATATTTAAGCCTCGTAAAATTCAGCCACACCATTTTTGCAATGCCTTTTGCATTGATTGGATTTTGTTTGGGTGTTACTTCTTTGCCAATGTCTGTTATTCCAAGCTGGCACACAATAATATTTCCGCCCTATTCATTAAATCATGTAGTAAAATTATTTGCTCTTGTGATTGTTTGCATGATCACCGCCCGTTCAGCAGCCATGGCTTTCAACCGTTATCTCGATAGTCATTTTGATGCCAAGAACCCACGGACTGCCATCAGGGAAATTCCTGCCGGTATTATTTCAAAAGAAAGTGCCTTGCGTTTTGTAATTATTAATTGTATTGTTTTTATCACCGCAACTTTTTTCATTAACCGCATTTGTTTCTTCTTATCACCGGTTGCTTTGTTTGTGATTTTATTTTACAGTTATACCAAACGCTTCACTGCTCTTTGTCATTTGGTATTGGGCGTGGGTTTAAGCCTTGCACCCATTGGCGCTTATCTTGCAGTAGCAGGTGCGTTTGCTTTACTTCCAATTTTATTTTCCTTTACCGTTTTATTTTGGGTAAGCGGCTTCGATATCATTTATGCTTTGCAGGATGAAGAGTTTGACAAAGCCAATCAGCTGCATTCCATCCCGGCATCCTTAGGCAAATCAAAAGCATTGAGGGTGTCAGAAATATTACATTTGTTATCTGCCATCTGTGTGGTAAGTGCAGGTGTGTATGGCAATTTTGGCTGGCTTTACTGGATTGGTATTGCAGTTTTTATCGGCATGTTGATTTACCAGCATTCCATTGTAAAACCAACCGACCTGAGTAAAGTAAACATCGCTTTTATGACAGCCAACGGTATTGCATCGGTGCTGTTTGCTGTGTTTGTATTGTTAGATATTTTTATTCACTAAATAAATATTCCCCTTTAGGGGATAGGGGCATGGCTCGAATTATTTGCATTGATTATGGAGGAAAGCGAACCGGCATTGCGGTGACCGATCCATTGCAAATCATTGCCACGGGCCTCACTACCATTCACTCAAAAGACCTGGTGTCTTTTTTACAACAATATTTTATAAACGAGCCGGTAGAACTGATCCTGATTGGCTTGCCAAAAAACTGGGACGACTCCGATACACATGGCACCCCATTGGCACAGGCTGCTATCAATTTATTGAAAAAGAAATTCCCCACGATACCATTAAAAATAGTGGATGAACGCTACACTTCTAAAATGGCCAAAGCCGCCATGCTGGAAATGGGCATGAAGAAAAAAGACCGGCAGGTAAAAGGCAATGTGGATGTGATTGCCGCTGCCATTATGTTACAGGAGTATCTGCAGAGCATTCAATAGTATAAATTATCGTATTTTTGGAGTATGGAAAAAGCAAAAACAAAAAAGAAAGCTGCTAAAAAAGAGGAAAAAATGCTTTCCAAAGAAGAGTGGTTGAAAAAATTCTTTGGCAAAATAAAATCTTTTGGTGACGGGCTTGAATATCAAAAAATGATTAGGCATGGCGAAAGATAATAATCTTGTATTTGATACAAATGTGCTTATTTATTTTTTTGCAGGCAATGCAAATGCTGGTGAATTGATAAGGAAATACAACACACTTGTTTCTTCCATTACTGTAATTGAATTATTAAGTGGCAAAAGGCAAACATCAAAAGAAAGAGATATTATTAAAGATTTTTTGAGCAGTGTTACTCCAGTTCAAACTAACCCTTTTATTACCGACCTTGCAGTAAAGTTCAGATTATCTTACAACTTAATTGTTACCGATTCTATAATCGCTGCCACTGCTAAGTATTTAAATTCTCCACTTGTAACTTATGATGCTGAATTTTTCAAAATAAAAGAAATAGAAATAATCCCTTTTACTAAATAGAATATGATTTTACCAATAGTAGCTTACGGCTCACCGATATTAAGAAAGGTTTGTGATGATATTTTACCGGATTATTCCGGCATGGAAAAACTTCTGGAAGATATGTGGGAAACCATGTACAACAGCAATGGCGTTGGGCTTGCAGCACCACAGATCAACAAAGCCATCCGCCTGTTTATAATAGACAGTACCCAGATATTTACCAACATGGCAGAAGACAATGAAGAACATGACTATCCTGATTCGCCGGGTTTTAAAGGCACTTTCATCAATGCACATATTGTTAACCTCAATGGAGAAGAATGGTCTTACAATGAAGGCTGCTTAAGCATTCCCAAAATAAGAGAAGATGTTAACCGCAATGAAACGGTAACATTGAAATATGTGGATGAAAAATTTCAACCCCACACTAAAACATTCAATGGCATTACAGCCAGGGTTATTCTGCATGAGTACGATCATATTGAAGGCAAATTATTTATTGATTATATGAAGCCATTGAAACGAACCATGCTGAAAAGAAAATTAGACGACATCACCAAAGGCAAAATAAAAGTTGATTACCGGATGGTATTCCCCAAATAATGATGAACTGGATTGTTTATAATAATTTGCAGTCATGATCAAAAAAATCATGACTGTTTTTTTTTGTATGCTGTCCGCAATTGTTTGCCCTGCCCAGGACACAACACTGCATAAAAAGGATACCGCTGTTGAAGTGGGTAAAAAAACAATCACCCTTTCTGAAGTGGTGGTAGATAATAAACTGAATGTGCCAAGTTTCATCAACCGCATTAAAAACGACAGCAGTTTTTACAAAGCCTTCCGCAACCTGCACCTGCTCAATTTTTCTTCTATCAACGACATTCGCATGATGGATAAAAGCGGCAATGCACAGGCCACTTTATTCAGCAAAGCAAAACAGCTGAGAGACAGCAGTTGCCGCCGCATGGAAGTGCTGGAAGAGCAGGCCACCGGTGATTTTTATACCGGCGATCATCAATATAATTATTACACAGCACAGATGTATGCGTCACTATTCTTCACCAATGGCAGTGTGTGTGCAGAAGATAATATTGTAGCCGGAAAAGAATTCAGCACCGAAGGAAAAAGCGGCATGGAAAAACACAAAGAACAATTGAAGATGCTGTTCTTTAATCCCGGAAAGAAAATAAATGGACTGCCGTTTATGAGCAACAAAACTGCCATCTACGATGATGACATGGCCGACCGTTACGACATGAACATTGACATGGATGACTACAACAAAACAAGCTGCTACATCTTTAAACAAAAAGTAAAACCCGGCAAAGAAAGTGATGTGGTGGTAAGTGAAATGACTACCTGGTTCAATGATAAAACTTACGAAGTGGTTGCCCGTACGTATGTTTTAAATTACAGTACCCTGTTCTACGATTTTAATGTAACGATGGAAGTACAAATGACCCACGCCGGTGAATACCTTGTTCCTTCACTCATTCGTTACAACGGCAACTGGAAAGCCATTTTAAAAAAACGGGAGAGGGGAGTATTTACTGCTACACTATTTGATTTCAGGTGAATTATATTGATTGTTGAATAAGCAAATATTCAACAATCAATGCTCAATTTTCAATGTTCAAAAAAAAGGCAGGAGTATTTCAATTGAAAATAGTTTGTTGCATATTGAGCATTGAATATTTTTTATTTCTCTGAAATTCTTATGGATAATTGAATTGTGTTTTTGCAGTTATTCACCACTACCTTTGCCTTATAAAACGATTTTCCAAATGAAAGAAGTCTATATTATCTCCGCCGTTCGTACGCCGATAGGAAGTTTTGGCGGGTCATTAAAAGGATTTACCGCCACCCAATTAGGTGCGGTTGCCATCAAAGGAGCTATTGAAAAAGCAGGTGTAAAACCAGCATCAGTCAACGATGTTCTGATGGGCAGTGTGATACAGGCCAATCTTGGCCAGGCACCTGCAAGACAGGCGGCAAAGTTTGCCGGCTTACCAAATGAAGTGAACTGCACCACCATCAATAAAGTATGTGCCAGCGGCATGAAAGCCATTGCACAGGCGGCTCAGAGCATTATGCTGGGTGATGCAGACATTGTAGTGGCAGGCGGAATGGAGAGCATGAGCAATGTGCCTTTTTATGTAGACAGTATGCGTTGGGGAAACAAATACGGTAACACACAATTGATTGATGGGCTTGCAAAAGATGGCCTCACTGATGTGTATGATGGCAAAGCAATGGGCAGTGCAGCAGAATTATGTGCCAGCACTTGCGGCATCAGCAGGGAAGACCAGGATGCCTTCGCCATAGAAAGTTATAAGCGTTCCCAGGCTGCCGTTAGTGGAGGAAAATTTGACAATGAAATTGTACCGGTACCTATTACTCAAAAAAAAGGTGACCCCATTTTATTTGCAAAAGATGAAGAACCATTCAATGTAAAGTTTGACAAGATACCGGAACTGAAAGGTGCTTTTACAAAAGACGGAACTGTTACCGCAGCCAATGCCAGCACCATGAATGATGGCGCTGCTGCACTGGTATTGATGAGCAAAGAAAAAGCCGATGAACTCGGATTGAAACCCATTGCAAAAATTATTGGTTATGCCGATGCAGAGCAGGCTCCGGAATGGTTTACTATCACTCCGGCCATTGCGGTACCAAAAGCTGTTGCCAAAGCAGGCCTGACAATGGAAGACATCAGTTACTGGGAATTGAACGAGGCCTTTGCAGTGGTAGGCATTGAAAACAGCAAGCGCATGAAACTCGATCCCAGCAAAGTAAATGTGAATGGCGGCGCTGTTTCCATTGGCCATCCATTGGGTTGCAGCGGCGCAAGAATTATTGTTACACTCATCAATGTGTTGAAACAAAACAATGCAAAATATGGTGCTGCCGGCATTTGTAATGGCGGTGGTGGGGCCAGTGCGATGGTGATTGAAAATGTAAATTAATTTTTTTTGAGCCAGGCTTCAGTACTGTTATTTAGCTTCATTGGCGTCGCACTCTTTTACAGTTAATCTTTATTTAACAAAGACCTCAGCGATTTTAAAAGTATCCTGAAATTTATTTTATAAATCTTAAATAAAGCAAATACCCCTTGCTTTAGAAGGGTGTAAAGCCCCTTTAGGGGTTTGGGGCAACATGACACCAGAAAGAATTGAAAGACTTGAAACCGTTTTAAACAAACGCCAACCCGACCTGACCATTGTATTGGAAAATGTTTTTGATCCACATAATATTTCTGCCGTAATGCGTACCTGCGATGCCGTGGGCATACAGGATATTTACATCCTCAACAATAAAATTCCACCACACCGCAAATGGAGTGACAAAGCGTCTTCCAGTGCAGCCAAGTGGCTCACCATTCACCAGTTTACAGATGCCAATGAATGTTTTGCAGAACTTAGAAAACACTACAAAAAAATCTACACCACTCATCTAAGTAGCGATGCCGTTAGTCTGCATGAACTCAATTTAACCGAGCCGGTAGCACTCGTTTTCGGCAACGAACACAGCGGTGTAAGCGACGAGATCATCGCCATGGCCGATGGTAATTTTATTATCCCACAAGTAGGCATCATCAAGTCGCTGAATATTTCTGTTGCCTGTGCAGTTAGTTTGTATGAAGCTTTCCGGCAAAAGAACAATGCCGGGCATTACAATGAAATCAGGTTGCAGGGAGAGCAGTTGGAAACACTGAAGACCAATTGGGGTTTTATTGAAGAAGCGTAATTCTGTAAAGTTTTCAGATAATTTTATCATACCAAAATTTTTATTATGAAGAAACTGTTCTTCCCTTTACTGTTATTGGTTGTAGCAACTGTTAATGCACAAAGCAAAAAGCCCCTCGACCACACTGTTTATGATAACTGGAAAAGTATTGGTGAACGCATGATCAGCAATGATGGTGCTTATGCAGTGTACACTGTAAATCCACAGGAAGGCGATGGCGAACTGGTAATACAAAACCCACAAACCAAATACAAGAAAGTAGTGCCAAGAGGCTACAATGCAGTGATAACAGAGGATAGCAAATATTTGATCTTTAAAATAAAACCCTTCTTCAAGGACAGCAGGCAGGCAAAAATAAAAAAGAAAAAAGCCGATGACATGCCCAAAGATTCTATCGCCATCATCGAATTGGGCAAAGACAGCATCATCAAAAAAGCAAGGATAAAAAATTACAAAACACCGGAAAAAGGTTTTGGCTTTGCAGCATATCAATTGGAAAAACCATTGCCAGACACAACCAAAAAAAAATCTATCATTGATTCTGCAAAAATTAAAAATGACCTGCTGGTAAAAATTGCCGACTCGTTGATAAGGAAATCTATTGACTCCGTCAAAGGAAAAATCAGCAATGAAGAATTGATTGAAATAGCCAATAAAGCAGCCAGTCAAATCATCAAACAGGTAAAAGATATTACCGATGCAGATGGCGATGAAGCAGCTGGCGGCAGCACAACCGAAGGGACAGATTTGGTGCTGATAAATTTAATTGATAACAAAGAAACCGTTTTTAAACTGGTGAATGAATTTTACTTTGATAAAAAAGGAACCAGGTTGCTGATTGAAACCACAAAGAACAGCAAAGACAGCAACAGTAAAGCGTTAGTGCTGTTGTATAATTTGAAATCACAAAAAACAGACACGGTATTAAAAAGATTTAACGACAGTAAAAACTATGCCTTTGATGAAGAAGGAAACCAGTTATCATTTACAGCTGAAAGAGACAGCAGCGAAAAAGCCCTGCAGAAATTTTACAAGCTTTATTATTTCACAGCAGGAAAAGACAGTGCCGCAATCATTGCAGATAAAAACACAATGGGTATGCCGTTGGGTTATTCCGTCAGCGAAAATGCCATTATAAAATTCAGCAAAGACGGCAGTAAATTATTTTTTGGCAATGCCCCGATCCGTTCACCAAAAGATACGATGCTGGTAGATTTTGAATTGGCCAAACTTGATGTATGGAATTATAAAGATGATTACCTGCAGCCGCAGCAATTGAAAAATCTGGATGCAGAATTAAAAAGAAGTTACATCGCTGTATATCATATTCAGCAAAATAAATTGGTACAACTCGGTGCAGAAGATGCAGAAAATATCAGCATCGTAAATGAAGGAAATGCCGACTGGGTGCTGGCGGAGAGTACTAAAGGCAACAGGGCCGAAAGCCAATGGACAGGCCGGACTAAATCAACTGCCTACATCATCAACACTGCTACCGGCGAAAGAAATACAGTTTTTAAAAATCTTTATGCCAATGCCGCAGCTTCACCGGCGGGTAAGTTTGTGTACTGGTACCATGCTGAATTGAAAAATTATTTTACTTACGAAGTAACCACAGGCATTACAAGAAATGTGACTGATAAAATTAAAGTGCCATTGTATGATGAAGAAAATGATGTGCCGGATTTGCCGAATAATTATGGCGTGATGGGATGGCAGGAAGGAGATAGTGTTTTGTATGTGTATGATAAATATAATGCCTGGTACTTAAGCCCGGTAAATCTGGGCACAGCATCCACTGTGTTTAATAATAGCAGCAGGCTACAAAAACTAACCTGGCGATTTATCAATACAAACAAAGAACAACGCTACTTTACGGCAGCAAATAATTACCTGTTTAGCAGTTTTAATAACAGCAATAAGCAATCTGGTTTATACATCCGCAATGTCAATGCTACTACAGCAGCAATACAAATTAATTATGACCAAAAGTCTGTTGCAGGCAGGCATTTAATTTCCAAAAATTTTGAATCGCTTGTATTTTCAATTGAAAGTTTTTCAAAATCCCCTGACTTATATTTTTTCAATATTAATGATTCTTCCAGGGTTCCTTTTATAGACAGTGTTGGAAATATTAGCGCAATAAAATTTTATCATTTTGCACAACTCTCCAACATCAACCCACAACAAAAAGATTACAACTGGGGCACTGCAGAATTGTTCAAATGGAAAGCATATACCGGCAAAGAAACAGCAGGCATCCTTTACAAACCAGAAGACTTTGACCCCAAAAAGAAATACCCACTCATCTGTTATTTCTACGAAAAATTATCAGATGGTTTATACAATTACCAGGCACCTGCACCCACACCGAGCAGGCTCAACATTCCGTTCTTTGTCAGCCGTGGCTACATTGTATTAGCTCCAGATATTTCTTATACCACCGGCCATCCGGGCAACAATGCTTACAACCATATTGCCAGTGGCGCAAGGGCTTTGGTAAAATTGGGTTTTGTTGACAGCACCAAAATTGGCATACAAGGCCAGAGCTGGGGCGGTTACCAGGTGGCATACCTTATTACCAAAACAAAACTCTTTAAAGCTGCCTGGGCAGGAGCTCCAGTTGCCAACATGACGAGTGCTTACGGCGGTATTCGGTGGGAGAGTGGACTGAACCGACAGTTTCAATACGAAAAGCAGCAAAGCCGTATTGGCGCTACATTGTGGGAGAAACCGCAGCTCTACATCAAAAACTCACCGCTCTTTCATTTACCCAAAGTGCAGACGCCTTTGGTCATCATGCACAACGATGCTGACGGTGCTGTGCCCTGGTACCAGGGCATCGAATTATTTACTGCATTGAGAAGACTGGGCAAGCCTGTTTGGATGCTCAATTATAATGGCGAAGCACACAACTTACTGGAAAGAAGAAACCGCAAAGACATACAAATAAGAGAACAGCAATTTTTTGACTGGATGCTGAAAGGGGAGAAGCCTGCCAAATGGTTGAAAGAAGGAGTACCTGCTACAGAGAAAGGAAAAGATTGGGGGTTACAGGTAGAGTAGGTAATATTAAAGGTTGACAGTTGAAGGCCTCCAACAACCTGCAGCTATCAACCTTTAAAAAAGACAGGGGACGACAGGCAGTAAAAACCACCCGTCTGAATTTTAGATGTCCCGCTCTAAAATTTCCACCTGCATTGAATAGGGTCGATTAGTTTCAGACTGCCATTTTTGATGGACTGCTGACCAATTTTACTTCACTTTGATTGCTATGATTAAGGGCCGATAATTATAAACGGGCTGTGTCCAATTCTCAACAAAGATTGGTTTTATATAAACAAAAAGAAAGGGTGTTTTAACGGTATTTTAGGGGGTGTTTTCACGGTATTTTGGGAGGGTGATTTAACGGTATTTGTTTTTGCCGTGCAATTTTATCTACAATTCAATTATCTGGAAAGGCAGTTGAAGATTGCTCAAAGCTGCTTCCAGTCTGTCTTTGTGGGTGTCGGTAATAAATATCTGGCCATCATTTTCAATACATACCCGGTGCAGCAGGTGCTGCATCCGGCGGTCGTCCAGTTTTTCAAACACATCATCCAGCAGCAGGATGGGGGCAGAACCTTTGTGCTGTTTCAGCAATTCAAACTCCGCCAATTTTAGGGCAAATAATAAACTTTTACGCTGCCCCTGTGAGGCCATATTTTTAAAAACCTGTCCGTTCAGTTGTATAGAAAGATCATCTTTATGAATACCGCCGTTGCTGCGTTGCAAAATAAAATCCTTCTCCCTGCATTGGTTTAGCAGCGCATTAAAATTGGTGCTGTTGAGCTGGCTTTCATATTGCAGTGTCACCAATTCTTCATTGTTGGCTATCTGTTGATAATACTGCTGCACCAATGGAATCAAAACAGCAGTAAAATCCTTTCTCTTTTGATAAATATAATTGCCTGGTTGCAGCAGTTGTTCATCAATAACTTCCAGCAGGGGCCAGTCGGTTTTGTTTTGTTCTGCGAATCTTTTCAGGAGGCTGTTGCGTTGCTGCAAAACTTTATTGTACACAATCAATTGCTGCAGGTAGGCTTTGTCTACCTGGCTTAGTACGGTATCAACAAAACGCCGCCGGTCTTCACTGCCGCCGGTTATCAGTTCCACATCATCCGGTGCAATCATCACTGCCGGAAATTGGCCAATGTGCTCTGAAAATTTTGTGTACGGAATATCATTCAGATAAAATTCTTTCTTACCGGTACCTCTGTGGATGCAAAGAATTTTATCCGCTACCAACAAGCCTTCCAGCCGAAAACCATCTTTGTCGAACTGTATATTCATTGCATCTGACTTGGTAAAATAACTTTTGGTAAAACAGAGATAATAAATGGCATCCAGCAAATTGGTTTTGCCTCTGCCGTTGAGGCCGCAAATGCCCACCACTCTTTCTGTAAAATTGAAAGTGGCCAGATTATAATTCTTAAATTGTGTGACAGATATTTTTGATAATAACGGCATTGGCTGCAAGATAATTGATATGCTGAACAGGAATAAAAAAAATGGAACTGTTGGCAATTTGGTTTGCCTGCCTTTGAAAAGTTTTATAACCCGGTGTGAGAAAATATATTAATGCAGTGTTTAGTAAAAATAATGATAAAGGAAGTAAAGCTGCTGAAAATTGATATGCTACCCAATGGCTGCCGGATAGGAATGGAAAGCCCGGTGAAGATTTGTGTTAAGGGTTTTGTGCCGGACTTGGAATGGATAGCCAGGACTGAAGTTGAGGATTGATTAATTGCAGACAGCCCAAAATCCATTTATATTTTACTGTTTTTTCACCTTAATTCAGTATAGTTAAATTTCACATTTTCTCCCTTATCTTTGCCGCCTAAAATCATAATCCATTGGCAACAAAGTTTACTAAAGAGACCTATTTATACTGGTACGAATTAATGCTTTTATTGCGCCGCTTTGAAGAAAAAGTTGGTCAATTGTATGGAATGCAAAAGATAAGGGGCTTCTGCCATCTGTATATTGGTCAGGAAGCGGTGGCGGCGGGCTGTATGACGGCTACAAATCCGGAAGATAAATTTATTACTGCTTACAGATGCCATGCATTGGCGGTTGCCAAAGGCGTAACACCTAATGCTAGTATGGCTGAACTATACGGTAAAGCAACTGGCTGCAGTAAAGGAAAAGGGGGCAGCATGCACCTGTTTGGTGTGGATGTTGGTTTTTTTGGCGGTCATGGTATTGTGGGTGCACAGATTGGTACCGGTGCAGGTTTGGCATTTGCAGAAAAATATAAAGGCACTAACAATGTAGCGATTTGCTTTTTTGGCGATGGTGCTGCAAGGCAGGGAATGCTGCATGAAACTTTCAATATGGCAATGACCTGGAAGCTGCCCGTGATATTTATATGTGAGAATAATAATTATGCGATGGGTACTTCGGTGGCCCGTACCAGCAATGTGCTGGACATTTATAAATTGGCAGATGCTTATGATATGCCGGGAGACAGTGTAGATGGCATGAGCCCGGAAGCGGTTCATGATGCAGTGCTGAGAGCAGCCACCAGGGCCAGGATTGGTGAAGGCCCCACTTTGCTGGAAATAAAAACTTACCGCTACAAAGGCCACAGTATGAGTGACCCTCAGAAATATCGTACCAAAGATGAAGTGGAAGAATACAAACAAAGAGATCCGATTGATCATGTGCTGAATGTATTGCAGAATGAATATAAAGTGACAGAAGCTGATGTAGAAGTGATGAATGAAAGGGTAAAACAACAGGTGGAAGACTGTGTGAAATTTGCAGAAGAAAGCCCATGGCCGGCTGATGATGAATTGCTGAAAGATGTGTACACACAGGTAGATTATCCTTTTATTGTGGATTGATTGGTTTAGAAGTTTAGTGTTTAGAAAGTTTAGAATCAAATTTTAATAATTAAAAAAATATCCAACTGCTTGTTGTTGAAAAGAGCTGGTGGATGAAATTAAAAAATGGCAGAAAAGCAAGTAACAGTGGAAGCTGTAGAAACAAATGATGTGGTAGTAAAAGCTCAGGATTTTTGGGCAAAATTCAGTAAGCCGATTATCTATGTTGGCAGTGCCGTGATCCTTTTGGCCGGCGGCTGGTTTGCTTACAAAACTTTTGTAAAAGCGCCCAACGAAGCAAAAGCTACTGACTTAATTTTTCCTGCCGAACAGGTATTTGATAAAATGGCACAGGGTGGTTTTAATAAAGACTCTGTAAACCTGGTGTTGAATGGTGGCAACGGTGTTGCTGCCGGGGTATTAAAAATTGCTTCTAATTATGGCGGTACTGCCGCAGGCAACAGGGCACATTATATTGCCGGTGCCTGCTACCTGCACAGTGGCGATTTTACAAATGCTATCAAACATTTAAAAGATTTCAGTACTCCTGCCACTCAGATACAGGCTGCTGCTTACAGCATGTTAGGCGATGCTTATGCTGAATTGAAAAATAATGACAATGCTTTTGATTACTATCAAAAAGCCATTGCTGTAAATCCGAAGGATGAATTTATGACACCGGAAGCAATATTCAAAGCTGGTTTGTTTGCAGAATCAACGGGTAAAACAACTGAAGCCATTGCTTTTTATAAGCGTATTAAAGAAGAGTATCCAAAGAATGGCCATGCTAATGAAGTAGATAAATACTTAGCAAGGTTAGGAGCGATAAATTAAAATAGTGCAGCGGTTTATGACTGCATTGTTTATGGTTAAATGGTTACTTGAAAAGTTTGAGTCATTTAGCTATTCAATATTTTTACAAAATAATTTAAAATTTAGTGTACCAACGCTTTGTAAAATTGAAAAATATTTATGTCAGTCAATTCTGATAATCTGTTAAACTACACAGGCATCCAAATACCAACGGGTGCCTGTATAGTTATTGTACGAACCGAATGGAATGCAGCTACGCTGGATAAGTTGGAAGCTGGATGTAAAAGAGTGTTGGATGAAAATAAAATACCTTTCAAAACAGTTACAGTACCCGGTGCATTTGAAATTGCTTTTGCCATCAAAAGATTTTGGGAAGCACACAAATACAAAGAAGATAAACCTCATGCTTTTATAGCTTTGGGTTGTGTAATAAAAGGAGATACTCCTCACTTCGATTATGTGTGCAGGGCAGTTACAGATGGCGTGGTGCAGTTGAATTTGATACTTCCTGTGCCCACTATTTTTGGGGTACTCACGGTAGATAACCAACAGCAGGCAGATGAAAGATTGGGAGGAAAGCATGGGCACAAAGGAGAGGAAGCTGCCATTACTGCTTTAAAAATGATTGCCTCCTTTCCCTAAAGAGGTTTAAAAAAGGAGTATAATAACGTAAAACTCATCATAAATTTAAGCGCTAACTATTTTTAATTTAAAATCACTTTCACCATTGAAAGTAAAGTAACCCTTTAGGGGATAGGGGCATGAGAGTACAAATATTTATACCTTGTTTTATTGACCAGTTGTATCCGCAAACAGCCTTCAATATGGTGAAAGTGCTGGAGAAAGCTACTTGTGAAGTTGTGTACAATACTAACCAAACCTGCTGCGGACAACCTGCTTTTAATGCCGGCTTTTGGGATGAAGCAAGAGAAGTATGCAGCAAGTTTATTAAAGATTTTGATGGAGCCGATTACATTGTTTGTCCCAGTGCAAGCTGTGTTGGTTTTGTAAAAAACTATTATGCCAGGCTGTTTGAAAATTCGTCGCAACACAACCAGGTAAAAGAATTAAGCAACCGTATTTTTGAATTTACTGAGTTCCTCACCGATGTTATCAAAATAGAAAATTATGGTGCGGTGCTAAATGCTACTGCAACTTATCATGACAGCTGTGCTGCATTAAGAGAATGCAAAATAAAAGAGTCTCCAAGAAAATTGCTCAGCAATGTAAAAGGATTGCAGTTGGTAGAAATGAATGATGTGGAAACCTGCTGTGGCTTTGGCGGCACCTTCGCTGTAAAGTTTGATGCCATTTCTATTGCCATGGCCGATCAAAAAATTACTAATGCAACAGCTACCCATGCTGATTATATTATTTCAACAGATATGAGTTGTTTGATGCACCTGGATGGATACATACAAAACAAAAGGCTTCCCATTAAGACGATGCACATTGCGGATGTGCTGGCAAGTGGATGGGAGTAATAATGTTATTTCCAATTTTTATTTTTTAAAAATCGCCGGATTAGAAAATGTGGCGGTTAACAATTATATATTCATCAATCATTTAAAAAAATACGGCAAATTTTATCCTTGCAAAAAAAGGTGTACCAGGTGTAAAATTTAATTCGGTAACAGCACCCGGTTCATCTTTCAGCCTGCTCTCTGTGGCAAACTGTGCCTCATTCCATTTTACATTAAAAGCATTTTCTACCGCCAACCCAATTTCATATTTCGGTTGGGTATAGTTCAAAGAAGCATCCATTAAAAAATAGCCTTTGGCCACAATAGAATTATCTTCATTGGCTGACCTGCTTTTTATATATCGGTAAGTAAGGCTGCCATTGAATCCTTTTGTTGCTTTATAAAATAACCCTCCGGTACTTGTAACCGTTGGTGCTAATGGAATGTAATCCTGTCCTTTGGCTTCGCCTACTGCCCTGGGATTTGTGACATTGAAATTTACATTCGCAAATAATTTTTTAGAAAATTGGTAGCGTGCAATTACGTCAATTCCTTCACGTCTTGTTTTACCGCTTGGTTCTATATTGCCATCATCACCTACATACACAAACTCCTGGTCAAGGTGTAGATACCATGCTGCAACATTTATCAGCAAATTCTTAACTGGTTTTATAATTATACCAATATCACTGCCATAAGCAGCCGGTAAAATTTCTTTCCCATTGTTAGCGATTACCACCCGTGTGTCGTTACTGTGAAAACCCTTTCCAGATTTTATATAAAACTGCACATTTGAATTAACGGTGTACTGTATATTTATTTTAGGGCTTACAATAGTTTTTGACTGTGATGGGTTTTGTATTGCAGTAAGCTTATCTAAATAATTGAAATGAAAATAATCTAATCGTACACCTGCATCTACAAGCCATTTACCTCTGCTTAATTGCTGTTGTATAAATGTAAAACCATTTGCTTCTTTTATATCTCCCAACTTTACAAAATCAAGAAACTCCCGTTTTACCACATGCGCTAATTTTGTATTGGTAGTTGCATCATACCTTATACCAGCCCCGTAAGTAGACCGAAGTGTCCATTTTGCAAAATTATATTTTTGATTTATTTTGCTGAGGTATCCAAAAATATTGCGTTGCTCTGCCTGGTTTATTTCATCAGCATTCACAGGATCATTTAAGAAAAATGTAAAGTCGGAATAAAGATTAAATTTATAACGACTGTAATAAGCCTGGTTTTCCCAAACTGTTCCATTTGTAAAAGTATGTGCTAGTGTAAAATTAGCATTGTGTCTTTCTGTATTACCCCCCTCACTTGGATCAATTGAACCGAATCGATCAATCAATCCACTATTCACAGCCCTCTCTGGTACCTGGCCAGAAGCATTCCAATTACTTACAAAAGAGGATGCAGCGGCTGTAAGTTGTGTGCGGTTATTGATTGCTAAATTATACTTTCCAAAAACATTGTAACGTCTGAAATATTGTTTATTGAGTGTAGGGCCATCCGTATAGTTTAGTTCGGCAGCTATGTAAGCACTTTGCTTGTTTTTATTTTTCTTCAGTAAGTCTATCATTGCCAGTGTTCTAAAAGTATTGAATCTGCCAACTTCTACTTGTATGTGGCTAGTGGAAATATTGTTGTACGTAGAAAAAGCTACATAACCAGCAGTATTCAAGTTGCCATGTTGTGTATAGTAAGGGCCGCATCCAAAGTCAATATTATTGATGGTTTCCGGAATAATGAAATGTGCATCAGCATAACCCTGCCCGTGTGCATGACTCACCATATTTACGGGCATACCATCTACGCTCAGCTGTACATCGGTGCCATGGTCAACATCAAAGCCACGTAAAAAAATTTGCTCTGCTTTACCCCCACCTGCATGTTGTGCAATAAAAAGTCCGGGTACCAGCCGCAATAATTCCTGCGTATTTCTTACTGGTTTCAAATCCAGGTCAATCTTGGCAAGCGTACTGAATTTGGTAGCGCTGCTGCTGCTTAAAACCACTACATCTTTAAGATTAGAAACATCTGGTTTCATCTCAATGATAATATCATTACTGTTACCTGTTGCTAAAGAAATGGCTTTGTATCCTACGTATGAAACCAGTAAATTAATTTTTGGTTTCATGGATTGCAGCGTAAAGTTTCCATACGCATCAGTTACTGTGTTAGTAGAGTTAGCTGATTTTTCTGCATCCACAACAGTTACATTTTCTAATGCTTGCCTGCTTACAGCATCTACTACTTTCCCTTTTACCGTAATTATTTGTGCATGGGCATTGCAAATAAATGCTGTAATAAAAGTGATGGTAAAAAAATATTTATAAATCTGTTTCATACAAATGGTTTGCTTGGTTGTAAAAGTAATTAGAGGGAATAGCGATATCCTGATTATGATAAAAATTGGTTACTGCCTTATCCAATATTTGTAATGGGTACCTAAGGGAAATACAAAAAATATCATTAATTGAAAATGATTTTTATAATAAAATCATCAATCAATTACACTGATAACAATTGTAATGGGCAATAAAAAATACAGGATGAAGTATTATGAATATCGGGGAGGTGGAAAGTCGCCATTGATATGTATATCAAAAGCAAAAGACTGTATGTGACGAAAATAATTGTGTGAAAGATATGTGCTAAAGGACGGAGTAGAATAAATTGTTGTAATCAAATGTTCATTTGCTGAAGCCATTTTTTTCTGCATGGCATCTTTATCATCATTGGTACTGCTGCGGCTGTGCTTTACCAGCTCATTGTGTACATGGTACTTGCCATTTTCGAGATGCACTGTTTTTACATGTTCGGCATAATAAAAAGTGTGGGCAATAGTGTCAGATAAATAAGGCATTACCGGCTTGAATATACTGGCTGAGTAAGTAAAAATAAGCAGGTATAGTAATGTCTTTTTCATTTTGTTTCAACTGAGCAATATTAGAATGTACCAATATTTTTAAATACTATTTTTATTTACGATGAAAACTGTAAGGAAGATTTTTTTTGTTAAATTTTTATTTGCCCATTTTATTGTACAGATACTTTGGTAGGCTGCGTTCTGCCTTTGATGCAGGTAGAATGCTTATTCAATACAAAACAGCAATGGTGTGGCTGCCAGTAACTGGCTTGTCCAGTGGGGCGAAAACAAAGGGCTTTCCAGTAAAAAGACGCACATTCCAGATGTGCCGGCAAGTGGCTGGGAGTAATAATTATTTTTGTAAATGCTCCAGGTCTTGCACTTTATCAGGGCTTAGATCATACCTGTTTTTATAAGCATCCTTAAAATATTGTTTTGCATTATAACCTTTCTTAAGTCCCTGCAGTATTTTACCCGTCCAGTATAATTCCAATCCTTCAAGCGGTTTGCCAGATAGTTTTTCTTTGCAGATTTTAAATGCTTCATCCACTTTGCCATTTTTAAAAAGTGAATAAGCATACCAGCAATAAGTTTGTGGTGTAACCCTGTTGGTTAATTCTTTTACTGCAATAGCTTCTGCTTTGGCAGGATCATTTAAAACACCGGTGTACAGATCAATCAAATATTTATTGTACATATTGCCATACAGGCTGTCACTTACAATTGTTACAAATTCGTTTGCTATTTGCTTTGCCACTTTATCATCATTTGTTGATTGTGCTGTTTGTATCAATTTTAATAATGGTTCAGGAGATTTTGTTTTGGTTTGAACAAACCGGAATATTTTTTCAGCAAGCTTTTCATTTTCATCATGTACCAATACTATCCATCCAAGCCCCATCATGCTGTGCAGATCAGCTGCACTCAGGCGAATAGATTGAATATACAGGTCACTGGCTTTTTGCAGTTCTCCATTGTGCAGGTACAGGTCTGCAGTATTGGATATTGCCGCCTGTTGCAGGCTGATGTCATTACCGCTTAACGCAATTGCTTTTTGCATGGCATTTACAGAAGAATCCATATTGCCATTATAATGCTCCCATTTTGATTTTCTGAATTGATAGCCGTAATCATTTTCTGCCCTAATAGCACTAAGATCTTTACTGGCAAAAACATATCGCCCCAATTCAAAATCCACATCGAATGAAGCTGCATAAGAGTCGTAAGGTTTTAGTCCGATAGCCTGGGCTTTTTGGAGGTAAGCATCGGCCTCCTTAAAACGATGTTGTAAAATATAATGCCCGGCTAGTGAAAGATTTGGTGCCGCTTCTTTATGATTGAAGAGCGTATCTATTTTTCGTAAAATACTGTCTGCTGTTTTTACATCCAGTATATCACCGGACAGATGAAACCGGCTCATCAATGCCCCGGCGTATTTTGATTCAGTAACGATTCCCGGATTTTTTAAATCGATTCTGTTCTTCCAAAATATTATTTCAGCTGCATTTGTTTTAATGGCAGCAGGGGTTGTATAATTTGTAATAAGGCTGTCAATAAAACCAGTCTCTACAATAATCTTCTTCTCATTTCGGCAAGAAAATAATGTTATTGAAAACACTATTAGGAGCAATACTCTTTTTGAAAAAAATAAATGGATGCAGTGGTTGTTATTTTTCATTTTGATGTCTTAAAGGTTATGTGATCAATGTACAGTAAACAGTTATATTCTTGAATGGAATCCTAGTACCAGAGTTTTAATATACGCTGAAAAGGAGGTCTTTGGTTTTAAAATGATCAGTTACCAGGGATGGTTTATTTGAATGGATCAATGTAAAAACTAAAAGGCCGGAGAATATTTCTCCAGCCTTTTAATATCAAAAAATGTTTACTTAGTGTGCGGTAGCTAAATAGGGAAATGAAGTACTGAAAGTTGCATCATTGCTGCTCACATTATCACTTGTTAATTGAGGATTGCTTGCTCCTGTAGCTCCACCAAAGATTAATAACAGTTCAGTATCAATAACGTCATCGCCTAATGCTCTTCCGGTTAATACATTGGTGCCATCAAAAAATGTTGTAACTCCTGTAGTGGACGCACTCAATACATCACTAGAAAGTATGCCTGCGAAGGTAGCTTTATCATGCCCTAACGCATTGGAGGTATATCCAAATGCAGTAAGTTTATTTACAAATTTATAATTAAACTTTGCAGCCTGCATTGTAGGGATGGTGGTATTAAATGAATCCTTTGCTGCTGCATCAATAAATACTGTGTTGATAGCAGGCCTTGCCATCTGGTCTTGCTGCTGATAATATACGGTGGCAGTAACAGCCGCATCTTTTTTGCAGGAAGTAATGATTAAACTTCCACTTACTATAATGGCTAATAGTTTTATTGTTGTTGATTTCATAATGCTAAATTTTAATTGTTGTTAATGGGATTAAATTTTCTTTTTTGTTTCTAACCATACATTGATTGAGCCGCTTCCGCCTAATAATGTTTTTGGAACTTCTACCACCACACTCATTACATTGGTGCCTGCAAAAGTATCATGCGCTACACCAACAGGAAGAAAACCGGGTGCAGTGCCTGCAATGATTTTCTTAAACTGGGTAAGATCAAAAAAGAATGGATCATCCCTTGGACCTGCAAAAGCTTTAATACCATTAGTAGAAGTTGCAGTAGCTACTGCAGCAGCACCATAAGCGGTTACCGGAACAGAGACAGTTGCAGCACCTTCCAATTTACTGCGGATGCCAGTTTCTGAAGGAGCTATCGGACCATACACTACCATGCTGTTAGTGGCAGCATCATACTTGCATTGTATTACCAGGTCTTCTACTTTATCACCATTGTTGTCAATGTTAAATTCAATCACCGTGTTTTCATCAAACTTTGCAGTAGCAGTAGTGCCAGGACTCATGAGGCCTTGTGTGTTTGCCACAAAAACCATGTTGCTTGTATTTTCACCACGAAATACATACAAATCAGTAATGTCATTGGGTTGGTTTGTTACATTGGGAGAATCGATGTGATCCGCCGCAAAAATGATTCCTCCTGTTAAGGATGCTGCTATGACAAAAGCCCCCAGCATAATTTTTTTTGTTTTCATTTTAATTGATTTTTCTGATTAATGATTAGTTGTTTAAAAAAATAATTCGTTATCAGATACGATGCATTGTCAATATTGGATTTTTTATTTTTTAAAAATGAACCACATTGTCAACCGGATGTTTTGCAAATTCATAATAATGGTGTGTTCCATTGTTGGGCAATTTAATTTAATCTTATCTTAGCAAGCACAACAAAAAATAATTTTTAGCTATGGCTTATTGGTTAATAAAATCAGAACCTTTTAAATACAGTTGGGATCAGTTTGTAAAAGACAAGCAAACTTTTTGGGATGGGGTAAGAAATTATGCAGCCCGTAATAATTTAAGAGCGATGAAGAAAGGGGATGAAGTATTTTTTTATCACAGCAATGAAGGCGTGGAAATAGTAGGCATTGCAAAAGTATCCAAAGAAGCTTACCAGGATCCCACTACAGAGGAAGCAGCATGGCTGGTGGTAGATTTTAAGCCAGTAAGAAAATTAAAGAAAGCAGTTTCGCTGGAGATCTTAAAAAAAGATCCACGGCTGGTTAATATGGATCTGATAAGATTGGGCAGGCTGAGTGTACAAACAGTAAAACCTGAAGAGTGGGGGATTGTATTGAAATATGCCGGAGAAAAAATTTGATATTTGAAAATTTATTTTTTTAGAAGTTTTATTTAATTCGTATCAATTAGTGTAATAAAAAAATCCTTTAGTCTTCATTTAACATTTACCGGCGGTTTCCTTTTTTATGCAATTTGTATCAATGGGCATCTCATCATTCTTAAACCATTGTTATGAAATACAAACTGCTTTTATCAGCAACCCTGTTTGCAGCCATCATTTTACTTTCCTGCAACCGTAATAAAGAACAGGCATTACGGGATGAAATCGTAAACAAACTTGAACTTAAAGCACCTGAGCCAGGCACTCAAAAAACTAAAGAACCAATTCCGCTTGGGCAAATTCCTCAAAATAATGCTGATAGTGCAGCCCTATCAAAACCGCTGCAACCAACGGCCAGTGTTGACTGGGATAAAAAGATTATTAAAACTGCCACACTAAAATTAGAAGTAAAAGATTTTAACCGCTACAACGAATCGGTACATAAAACCGTAAAGCAGTTTGGCGGGTATATTGC
Organism: Chitinophagaceae bacterium; assembly: GCA_031371545.1. Taxonomy (GTDB): domain Bacteria; phylum Bacteroidota; class Bacteroidia; order Chitinophagales; family Chitinophagaceae; genus Ferruginibacter. Next base: position 7,698 of record JANMJU010000015.1, on the reverse strand, counting down.
CGAAGAAGAACAAAACCTGACGGATGAAAAAACAGCCACCAGCATCTCCATAAAAGTACCTGTTAACCAGTTTGAAAACATGATGAATCAATTGCCCGGCAGTGATGTGAAAGTGCTGGAAAGAAAAATAAATACAGAAGATGTTACCGGCCAGGTGGTGGATGTAAAGTCGAGGCTGGAAGCAAAAAAACAGGTGCGTTTAAAATATCTCGACTTTTTAAAACAATCTAAAAATATGGAAGAAGTACTGCAGGTGCAGGGTGAGATCAACAGCATACAGGAAGAAATAGAATCTGCAGCAGGAAGGGTGGAATACCTCACACATCAATCTGCCATGAGCACCATCAACCTTAGTTTTTATCAACCCATCAACGGGTACAAACCGACAGAAGGAACACCTTCTTTTTTAACAAGGATAGCAGAGGCATTTAAATATGGTGCCCGGTGGATTGCTGATTTGCTGGTAGGATTAATTGGATTGTGGCCATTACTCTTAATTATTTTTGGTGGATTTTTTATTTTCAAAAAAAGATTTTCTGTAAAAAAGCAAGCGGCCTAATGCTTACTTTTAATGAATGAAAAAGAAACACATTGTGGTTTTAACCGGTGCCGGCATCAGTGCAGAAAGCGGGTTAAAAACTTTTCGGGATAGTGATGGATTGTGGAATGGTTACAATGTTTATGATGTAGCCACGCCGGGAGCATGGAAGAAAAATCCAGAAATGGTTTTGGAGTTTTACAATGCCAGAAGGAGAGAGGTAGCTGCTGCAGAACCCAATGTTGCACATATTGCCCTGGCTGAATTAGAAAAGGATTTTGATGTAACCATCGTAACACAAAATATAGACGACCTGCATGAAAGGGGAGGCTCCACCAAAATCATTCACCTGCACGGAGAGATTTTTAAAATGCGGAGTGAGGCAGACGAAAGACTGGTATATGAAATAAGAAGCGATATAAAATTAGGAGACAAAGCTACAGATGGAAAACAACTGCGGCCATTTATTGTGTGGTTTGAAGAGCCGGTGCCAATGATTGAAAGAGCAGTGGCGCTCCTGTACGACTGTGATTATTTTGTGGTGGTGGGCACTTCATTGCAGGTATATCCTGCCGCATCTTTGTTACAGTACGCCCCACCATTTTTACCAAAATTTATTATTGATAAAAAAATACCCGAGGTTGAAAAATCATCCACCCTTACTTTGATTGAAAAGCCTGCTACAGAAGGGGTGAAGGAGTTGAGGAAATTATTATTGCCCTAATTATAAATTATTTTCTTCAGTTTATTTTTCTGTTTCTTTAAATACCACACCCAAACTTTCCAGTTCTTTCAACACCGGCTCATAAATTTCCTTTTGAATAGGAATGTGTACCCCGGTCATTTTAATGGTATCATTTAAAATCAACTTTGCACCAATACCCAAAGGAAGCCCAACAGTTTTTGCCATAGCAGTCCGAAGGCTGTTGTCACCTTTTACAACCAGGCTGCTTTCAATTTTTTTCTTTTGTCCTTCTGCAGTTTCAAATTCAATTTCATGCAGCATTACAATCATGTCTTTGTCCGCAGGCTGCATGGCCAATTTTGTTTCCAATAAATACTGCAACACATCCGCAGAAGTTGTTGCAGTAGCCGGCACCAGTCCATCATCAAACAAACCAAGAAACTCCAGCATGTTTTTATTCTCTTCATTCACAAATGGCACAACAGGTAAAGACCATTTTTTAAACGTCAAATCTTTTGTATCAATGTTATCTGTTTCAATAGCCAATCCTGATTGCACAATCGCATTCCATCCTTTGCAATAAGACGGATAGCGTAAAGTAGTGCGGATAAAAGTAGCAGCAGCTTCCAGTTTATACAACGGTATATAACTCAGCGAATCCCTGTTGGGATAAATAGCCAGGCTGCCCAATTCATCCATATTCACTTCATCGCAATTTGCAAATAATGCTGCATAATCCCGGTGTTCAATTTTATTATCCAGTTTATATTCTGCCCCTGCTTTGCCTGCCAGTACTACATTTCGTGGGTTCCAGCTAATTTTATAATGCCAGGGATTGTTATCACTTTCCGGGGCAACCAATCCACCACAATGACTTTTAAAAGAAGTGACTTTACCCCCAGTTTCTTTTATTTTGTGCAAAATTTTCATAGCACTCATGTGGTCAATGCCGGGGTCAAGCCCCATCTCACATAAAAACAATAATTTCTTTTGTCTTATTTCTTCAGCAAGGCTTTTAATTTTATTATCTACATAAGAAGCGGTGAGCAAATGTTTGCGGTATTCCACACAATCTTTGGCCACTAAAAAATGCAGTGAAGGCGGCATCATAGAAATTACCACATGCGCCCTTTGTATTAAAATAGAACGTTGCTTTTCGTTGGTAATATCAATGGCAACAACTTCGGCAAAAGGGGAGTGGTTGGTTTTAGCAAGCACCTGTTCTTTGTCAGCATCGGCCACAATAAATTTCCACTTGTTTTCCTTTGCAGTTTCAATTAAATAGTCAATCAACACGGTGGCAGATTTGCCTGCGCCTAAAAGTAAAATCGTTTTCACAATCGTTTCATTTTTTAGAGCGGCAAGTTATTGTTTCCTTTTTTCATCAGAGAATATTTTTAAAACTGCTTTTCAAAAAAAGATAATTTTTATTTAGATACCGGCATCAGTTTTCATGGCACCATCGTTGCGTCGCAATCCTTTCATCGTTCTACCAATTGTGATCCTCAGCCTCCAAAAGTAAGTTTATAAAGCTATGCCCACATCCTTTAAATACCGGGTGAAATAGCAGAACAGCAGACGAACGAAATGTACTTTGTACCTCAGTATAAACGCTGCCCACCAAAGTAAAATCAGCGAACAAAAAGTCAGCATCAAAACAATCCACAATATGTGTATAAATACCCTTAAAAACATTCATTTATAAGCGGAAAAATGCTGTAAAATCAATACTTTCGCAAGCCTCTACAAAAGGACAAAATAATATGGAAAATAACGAAGAAATAAATGATGGTATGTTGCCGCCAAATGATGGTGGGGCAGCCAGCAACAGGGGCAAAATAATCCCGGTGAATATTGAGGAACAAATGAAGACTTCCTACATTGATTACTCCATGAGTGTAATCGTAGGAAGGGCTTTGCCAGATGTAAGGGACGGCTTGAAACCGGTACACAGAAGGGTGCTTTTTGGCATGAATGAATTGAGCAACTACAGCAACCGGCCATATAAAAAAAGTGCTCGTATTGTGGGAGAGGTGATGGGTAAATTTCACCCACACGGCGATGCTTCTATTTACGATACCATGGTTCGTATGGCCCAGGACTGGAGCATGCGCTACACCATGATTGACGGCCAGGGTAATTTCGGCAGCCAGGATGGAGATCCACCGGCTGCCATGCGTTACACCGAGGTTCGTTTTGAAAAGTTTGCCGAAGCGATGCTGGAAGATATTGAAAAAGAAACGGTGGATTACCAGCTCAACTTTGATGATTCATTGCAGGAGCCTACTGTATTACCAACCCGTATTCCTCAATTGTTAGTGAATGGCGCCAGTGGTATTGCCGTGGGTATGGCTACTAACATGATGCCGCACAACCTGAGTGAAGTGATTGATGCCTGCGTTGCGTATATTGATAACCGGGAGATTGATATTGATGAGCTGATCAAGCATGTAAAAGGGCCAGATTTTCCAACCGGCGGTATCATCTACGGTTTTGAAGGAGTAAAAGCTGGCTTCCATGCAGGAAGGGGCAGGGTGGTGCTTCGTGGTAAAGTAAATATTGAAACTACCAAAAACGGGCGTGAAAAAATAATCATTTACGAAACACCGTACCAGGTAAACAGGGATACTTTAACTGCCAGGATTGGTGAACTCATCAATGATAAGCAGATTGAAGGCATCTCGGATGTTAACAATGAAAGCAACAATAAAGAAGGCACCCGTATTGTAATTGACCTGAAGAAAGATGTGGTGGCACAGGTTGTCATCAATCAATTGTACAAGCAAACAGAATTGCAAACCTCTTATGGTATCAACAATGTTGCTTTGGTAAGAGGCAGGCCTAAAATTTTAAATTTAAAAGACCTTGTTTCCGAATTCGTTTTGTTCAGGCATGAGGTGGTAGTACGGCGTACACAATTTGAATTACGCAAAGCAAAAGAGAGGGCTCATATTTTAGAAGGCTACATCATTGCACTGGATAATCTGGATGCAGTAATCAAACTCATCAGGGAATCTGCTACACCGCACATTGCACAGGATGGATTGATGAGCAGTTTCGGCATGAGTGAGATACAGGCAAAAGCGGTGCTGGAGCTGCGTTTGCAGCGCCTTACCGGTATGGAGATTGATAAGATAAGAGAGGAACATGCAGAAATTATGAAACTGATTGGCCGCCTGGAAGAAATTTTGGCGAATGAAGGAATACGCTACGATATCATCAAAACAGAACTAGCAGAAGTAAAAGCAAAGTTTGGTGACGAACGCAAAACAGAGATTGTTTATGTGGGCGACGAGATCAATATGCTTGACCTGATTGAAGAAGAAGATGTAGTGGTTACCATTTCTCACCTCGGTTATATCAAGCGTACTTCATCTGCAGAATACCGGCAACAGCGTAGGGGTGGCCGTGGTGCCAAAGGCAGCAGCACAAGACAGGAAGATTATATTGAACACTTGTTTGTAGCATCCACTCACCATACACTGATGTTCTTTACAGAAAAGGGAAGGTGCTTCTGGCTGAAAGTATATGAAATTCCGGAAGGCGATAAAACCAGCAAGGGACGAGCCTTACAGAACATGATACAAATACCGCAGGATGATAAAGTAAGGGCGATCATTGATGTGAAAAATTTTAATGACGAAGAATATTTAAAGAGCCACTACATTGTTTTGTGTACCAAAAAAGGGATCATCAAAAAAACTGACCTGGAAGATTTCAGCAGGCCAAGACAAAATGGTATCAATGCAATAAATATTTTAGAAGGCGACCAGTTGCTGGAAGCTAAAATGACAGATGGCAATTGTGAAATAATGCTGGCAGTAAAAAGTGGCCGTGCCATCCGTTTCCCGGAAGAAAAAGTAAGATCAACAGGGCGTGGTGGTATTGGTGTGTATGGTATTGAAGTGGATGATGCCAATGATGAAGTGGTGGGCATGGTTTGTGTAAACAGGGAAGATAAGAGCCGAACCATTTTGGTGGTGAGTGAAAAAGGATTTGGCAAACGTACTTTCTTAAATGACCCTGAAACAGGCGAACCTAATTACCGTGTTACCAACCGTGGCGGTAAAGGCGTAAAGACGATTAATGTAACCGACAAAACCGGTTCGCTGGTGGGCTTGCTGGATGTAACAGAAAAGGAAGACCTGATGATTACTTGTGTAAGTGGCGTTACCATCCGCATGAGTGTAGCCAGCGTAAGTGAGCAGGGAAGGGCAACACAGGGTGTGAAACTGATAAGGGTAGATGACGGTGACTCCATTGCAGCCATCACCAAACTGGATGAGCAGGAAGAAGAAGTGATTGTGGTGGAAGCAGATCCTGCAGAAAATACAGACGCTTCAAATGCTGCAGACAATATTGATAACAATGAACAAGCCGGTGAAGAAACTGAACCGCCTGTTGCTTAGTAATTTTTAATTAAATATAAGATAGGCTGCTTTGATAGGCAGCCTTTTTTTTAGAAATAATCAGGTACACAGAAACTTCGATTTTTATAGCCAATAAAAATATTTAGATAGGAAAAATCGAAATTTCTGTGACCATTTTTAACACAAACAGAAAATTTCAAAATTAATATGAGACAATATTATGTTATTCAGGTTAGCCGTGGGAGGGGTAAAAAGTTAATTTCGGCGTAGCCTAATTTTTTACTTATGGCGTTGGCAAAGTGCATGGAGTAGCTTACCTATGATGGTTTTCTTTGTATTTTTTTTGTGATGCGGATTACTTTTTTACAAATTTGAAAAATTTGATTAATACTTGGGTGTATTAACCTATTCGGGGAATATAATACTCATCATTGGTTATTGCTTAAAAAAGCACGCTACCATAAAAACAATAAACCCAACAGCAATAAGGAGGAAAATCAGTATGGATGAAGTTGTTAATATGCGGTCAAAGTCTTTTTTATCTGTTTCCAAAGCGTTCATTTTTAATGTGATTATGAGATACATACTGCTTAGCTCAATTAAGATGCCATTAAAAAAGGCTCCAGTTTATAAAATTGTCCCAGCGGTGGCCAACTTCGTTAATCTTAGTTGGTAAACTTCCAAATCTAATACTCAAGTGTGGCAGGGGTAAAAAAAATACAAAGGTAAACGCTCATAATACGTTGGCTGTGAAGTGCCTGTTTAACATAAAATTCGTTATACTTAAAATAGGCTGCACTGTTTTTGTAAAAAACAACACAACAGAAAATTTGATTTTCGAGTATAACGCTTATTATGTCTAATGTAAGTTAGGGCTGTGCCGAGGGGAGGCGCTGGCTTGCAGCGAGGCAAGGGTTTTACTTTTTCTTTTAGCTGCGGAGCGCCTTTTTGAATTTTGCAAAAATTCTTTAATACTCACGTTTACATACTTTCCCACCTGCATGGAAATAAGCTTAATCGCTTAATCTGTGACAGGTGAGGTGCGCCGTGGAATTAAATTGGATATTTTATGTAGGGTTGCAGATATTGTTGTTTTTAAAATTTCAATTTCTTCATAAGAAATCTTAACCTTTTTTGTAGAGTTTTCAATTTTTAAGAAATTAAATACTCCATGTTCTTTAAAATCAATAACGCTATCTTCTTTAATATCTAAAGGGTAGTGAGCAAAAATATTTCTTTTATAAGCAATTTCTTGTAAGTCTTTACAAAGTAACTTTCCATCAACTTTATATTTATCACCGGCATTACTTAGTATCGCTTGAATAGTATCCCTTTTACTATCAAACCTGTATTTACTTGTAGCAAATACTGTTTCTATTATTTCTATTTCCTTGCCATTCCCTTCGCAGAAATGTTCTGCTAAAAATATATTCATTGAAGATTCAAGTGTTATGGCACCCAATAATATATGTCCTCTATTCCTCTATGATCCAACGCCGATTTCATCATTTCCGCTACAATTTCAATATGTTCAATTTCATTTTTAATGTATGCCATACAGTTTCGTTTAACCCCCAATATAGAAAACAAATTGCACAATCTATCCTGTAATCTATTAGTCAATCTCGGCGGTGGCTGTGCAGAGCTTACTTAACATAAAATTCGTTATACTTAAAATTAATTTTCAATTGAAAAACAATAAACAGAACAATAAATTTTCGAGTATAACGCCTATTATGTTATTCAGGTTAGCCTGTGGGAGGCTACGTAAATTTGGCGAAGCGTTACGGGGGCAGAGCGGCCAGCCTGGGAGAGCAGAGGAAAAAGAAAGCCAAAAAAGAATAACAGCGGAGCAATCGGCGATAGCCGAAACGAAGCTGCAACTATGTTGAGTTCAGAAATAAAAATAGGGTAGTTGAAGCTACCCTGTGAATTACTTAAAGTCATAAGAAACATCACTAACCCATGACAGTACAAATATACATCTGTTATGGGATTTTTAAAGAGTCTTTTATCTGACGAAAAAGATTGGAGTTATTCTTTCTTTCTTGCAATATGCTATCTTTCAGTTCTTGGTATTGTAGCATGTGGAATTTTCTGTCTTC
>JANMJU010000215.1:0-6590 GCA_031371545.1 Chitinophagaceae bacterium | reverse complement strand
TCAGCAGGCGGTTACGCAACTGCAATGCTTCCACTGTACTTTTCATCGGAAAAGCCTTGGCCATTAAATTAGTATTGCCGAAAAAATTAGTATCGGCACCGGTGGCAATCACCAATGTATCATAATCAAATACACCAATATCAGTTACCACTTTCTTTTCCTGGATTTGTATCTGCTGCACATCAGCCAGCCTGATCTTTACATTTTTACTTTTATGAAATACCTTCCTCAGTGGGAAAGAAATATTACTGGCATCCAGCCCTGCGGTAGCCACCTGGTAAAAGAGTGGCTGAAACTGGTGATAGTTGAAATGGTCGATTAAGGTAATGTCAAAACCGGTTTTGTTATTGAGTTTTCGTGCCAGCCTCAGTCCGCCAAAGCCACCACCAAGTATAATGAGTTTCATGTTGTTGATTTATCGCACAAAGATATAGTATTTTCAATAAATTTTGAAAATTAAGAAAATTAGAAAAATAAATTATCAACTATACTGTTATGTTCTCTTGTTAAATAATGATAAAATTAACAAGAGTGTACTTCCCTCCTCAATATAAACTCTGCAAGGGAGCTTCCATAAAAACTGAAGTAAATATCAAAATAAAAATCCCCTGATAAAATCAGGGGATTAATTTTTATGGAAATCAGTTGTGATTAATAATCTCTGTTGTATCCACCACCGCCGCCGCTTCTGTTGCCGCCGCCGCCGCTACCACCGCCGTAACCGCCACCGCCTCTGCTACCGCCGCCGCCACTACCACCACCGTAACCGCCGCCGCCACTTTTCTTGTAGCCACCGCCGCCACCGCCGCTTCCAAAGCTGCGTTTTTTGAATCCGCCACCGCCGCCTTCACCTTCCTGGCGTGGTTGTGATTCGTTAACGATTAATTTGCGGCCTTGAATTTCGTTTTCATTTAAAGCTGCAATAGCTGCTTTCGCTGCTTCTGCATCTTCCATTTCAACAAAACCAAAACCTTTGCTGCGGCCATTCATTTTGTCCTTCAAAATTTTAGCGCTTGTAACGGTACCGTACTCGGTAAAAAGGTTGTTTAAGTCTTCATCAGTCATTGACCAACTAAGATTTCCTACGTAAATGTTCATTGTAAAAACTTTTTAAATTAAATAAAAACAATAATGACTTAGTTGGTACAATGAACTGAGGTCGGTATTCTCTGGAGAAATCTATCAGCTAAGGACGAAATACTAAAACCATTATAGCTACACAAATGTAGGGATTTATTTAAAAAAACAATATAATGTAAGAAAAACTTCATATTGAGGGTTTCACCCGTATAATTTTTTCAATGGACTTGGTTAATTATTGAATTTTATTTTTAAGCTTTGGTTGCCCGGTTTGGGAAGCAGGTAAAAAAAATCCACCCGCTGGTTAGCGGATGGATCAGTAAATTATAATGGTAAAAAATTATTCGCCAATTACTTCAAATTCTACTTCAGTTTCGTTGCCGTTACCAAAGTCGATCTTTGCTTTAAAAGTGCCTAATTCCTTTACTTCATCAATAATGTGAATGCGGCGGCGGTCAATTTCGTAGCCTTTTTGTTCCCTGATAGCACGGGCTATCTGAACAGAAGTTACGCTACCGAAAATTTTGCCACTGGTACCGGTCTTAGCGCCAATTTTTAAAGCACCAGCCTGTAATGTTGCAATTACGCTGTTGATTTCAGCCAATAATTTAGCTTCTTTCTTAGTCTGTTGCTTCATTTTTTCTTCCAGTTGTTTCATGTTAGAAGGACTGGCTTCTATTGCAAACTTTTGTGGAATTAAATAGTTACGTCCGTAACCATTTTTTACTGATACCAATTCATTGGCACCGCCAAGATTGTTTACATCCTGTATTAATATTACCTGCATTGTGTTGCATTTTTACCCAATCCTGTTTTACCAGAACTTTCTCCACTAAAGGGTTAGGGTGGTTTGAAAATAATTGTTTCATTTGAATATCCTCTTTCCCCCTTTAGGGGATAGGGGCTATTTTAAAAGATCTGTAACGTAAGGCAGAATCGCCATCTGGCGTGACTTTTTTACTGCTGCACCTACTTTACGCTGAAACTTTAAAGAGTTTCCGGTAAGGCGGCGTGGCAATAATTTACCTTGCTCGTTCAGGAATTTTTTTAAAAAATCGCCATCCTTATAATCAATATAATGGATGCCCATTTTTTTAAAGCGGCAGTATTTTTTAGGCCGCTTGTCAGCTTTGATCGCTGTAAGATACTTGATCTCGTTTGCTTTTGCCATGGTTTATGCCCCCGCTTTTTCGTTAGTAAATTTTCCGCCACTTCTCTTTTTGTTGTTGTAATCGACGGCGTATTTATCGAGTACAGTGTACATGTGACGCATGATAGATTCGTCACGTAAAAGTTGAGTTTTCAACTTTTCATTGAAGCTGGTTGGCGCATTATACTCCATTACCCAATATAGACCGGTGGTCTTTTTGGCAATGGGATAGGCCAGTGATTTTAGTCCCCAGGGATTAGAGTGCAATACTTCTCCACCGTTTTCGGTTACCAGAGCAGCATATTTTGTCTGAGCGGCTTTAAATTCCTCTTCAGACAGCACAGGGGTAAAAATCACCATCAATTCGTAGTTGTTCATTTCCCTGATGTTTATGCCCCTATCCCCTAAAGGGGTATAAGAGCCGTTTAAAATATTGTTTATTTCCCGTCAAATTTTATAACGGGCAGCGAAGGTAAGGGTTTCAGGGTAAAAAGCAAAGCTCAATTTGGACTTTTTTTGGTGGGCTGTGGGCAGCAGGTTTTTCAATCGGCATTGGCACCGGCTTTCCGTTCCAACTACGGCACGAACTCCGGCACACAGCCTCACCGTGGTTTCCACTGCAATCCGCCAGCCCGTCAACAGCCCCCTCCGCCCCCAAAGGGGGAACTTTTCACTCTGATACTTTATGGTACTTTTTTAAAATTGAATGCTAGGAATTATATTTTGATAAGTACATTTTAAAATCTTCACTCCCCCCTCAATTATGATGGCAATAACTTCAAATTTGTGAACTGCCCAAGTCCTCCTTTGGGAGATTTAGGGGGCTTCCACACTCACTCTTATACCCTCACTATGACTGGTAAACTCCGGCGCATACATGCACTGGATAGTCGTAATGCCATTGCTGAAATTTCCCTGGTGCGTCACAAACAACGGGTACTCAAAAACATAAGTTCCTTTATTGAGCCAGCCGAAAAAGAAATTGGTACTGGCATCTTTGGTAGTTTCATAATAGCCAAGCCCGCCCTGGTATTGATATCCGCTCAATACATTTACCGGCTCCATACAAGCTGCCCTCATGTCTTTCATGTGTACATATTCCATGTCTCTGTCCACCCTCAGTTCAATTCTTACTTTTACTTTATCACCTACTTTTAAAGTAGCGCCATCTTCAATGGCTTCCAGTACCGGACCTTTGTCGGTGTTTCTTTCTACAAATAATTTCTTCACCAGTTTTAATGGAGTAGCGGAGGGAGTTATTTTGTCGAGGTCTTCAAAGTATTGCCAGTACACAGCCCCCCACCCCCCCAAAGGGGGGCTTTTGGTTCCTGCTGACTTTACAGATACTTCTATATTGCCCATCCCGGGTTTCACATCTTTTCCTTCAATTCTTTTTTTGAAATAACCTGTGCCGGCTTCGGCCCCCCCACCCCCCAAAGGAGGGCTTTTAGAGTCTGCTGGCTCATTATTGTTCATTTTCAAATTGCCGAGTGTTATTGTTACTTCATTATCCTGATTTAGAAAAGAGCTAAGAACCCCCTTTTGGGGGACGAGGGGGCCTAATAGTAAAGCATAACAGGCTTCGGCAGTTGCTTTGGTTGTTTTCCAGTTTTGTGTTTGCTTTTGTTTCAGCAGCCATGTTTTTAAATCATCAATGGTGGTTTGATTTTTATCAATGTCGGTAAATGCTTCAATCATCAATGCCTGGCTTTCTACCGGGGCCTGGTGCCAGTAGTAGCCGCCGGTGTTCCATTCTTTCCAGGACATGCCCAGTTCTTCATTATTAATAGCATTTTCTTTTAATGATTTAATAATTGCCGCAGGCGTTTGTTTATCGCCGTTACGATGCAATGCCAACGCAATCATTGCCTGCATATACTTACTGTTGCTGAGCCAGTATTTTTTTGCCTGTTGCAAATAATAAGTCACTGCTTTTTGCGAAACAGCCGGGATAGCTGTTTCAGTAAAGAAACTCCGCATGTACAAATATTGAACAGCAGTATTGCTGAGGTTATTATTGCCCAGGTTTGCTTTGTGTTTAAGGAGATTGTCGTAGTCTTCTTTTATTTTTTTATCCAGGTAAGGAATCGCATTTTTTACAATTCCCATGATGTCTTTTTGCTTGCTGCTTTCATTGCCGGACAAAGCATTCAGTTTTCTTAAATGACCAATACCGGTGATAATGTATTGTGTAATGTAGCGGTCATCCGGCCCGCCTTTGAACCAAACAAAACCACCATTCTCACTTTGCATTTCTTTCAGTTTGTCCAGTGCTTTGCTGGTTTCGCTGCTCATCTTTATCATGTCAAACAGCAGGGCAATATTTTTCTTTTGCTGTGCTTCATTTTGTGCATCCATCACCCAGGGAGTTTCCTGTAATAAAGCAGATTTTAATTCTTCATTTTTTTGAAGATTGCTCAGCAAAGCTGCAGTGTCAGCCCCCGTTCCCTGAAGGGGTGAAGCAGCCCACTTTTCAAATACTGCTTTTATTTTTGGTGTTGAATTGGAAATATAAGCAGCCAGTGTATTGGCATAATACCGGTTAAAAGTTTGCTCTGCACATTCGTAAGGATACTCCATCAAATAGGGCAGGGCCTGAACTGCATACCAGGCAGGGTTGCTGGTATATTCCACTGTCAGTGCATGATTTGTTATTGTTTGGCTGCCGCCACTGTTCAGTAATTTTTCAAACTTGAAATCTTTCTTATTGGTATTCCTCAAATTCAATGGCATTGATTCTGTTACCAGCATTCTGTTGGTTAAAATTGGCAACGACATTTCTTCACCGTCAGAAAATCCCCTATCCCCGCTGGCCAGTGGGGAGTTATTTGACGACTTCGCTATTATACGGTAAGTCATTGCCGAATTAAAATTGAATGGGATTTCCACCGGGAATTTTACTGCCACACTTTGCCCTGCCGCCACGGTAAAATACTGGTTGGGAAAAACATTCTTGAACCAGCCATCAACCGGTTTGTTGGTGGCTGCATCCAGCAGTTCTAAAGTAGTAGTTCCTGTTAGTTCGCTATCACTGAGGTTTACTATTTTGGCGCTGAACTCCATGCGGTCACCTTCCCTCATAAACCTTGGTGCATTGGGCTGTACCATCAATGGCTTTTGTGTTACTAATAATTTTTCTGCGTAGCCACTTGCCAGATCTTTTGTATGTGCCAGTGTCATCAGTTTCCATTGCGTTAATGCTTCGGGCATGGTAACATTGAAAGAGATATTGCCTGCTGCATCGGTTGTCAAATCAGGAAAGAAGAAAGCGGTTTCGTTGAAGTTTTTTCGGATTTGGATTTGTTCATTTCCTGAATTTATAGTAGCCCCATTACCATCAACTTTATTTCCTGCTGGTGTATTTGGTTCTTTATCGTTTTGGTCAGGTATTCCATCTCCATCGGTATCATCAAAAACTGGTTTAGGAAGTTTCATGTGTTTTGCTGAGTCTGCATTTTCTGAAACATCTAATCCTGCTACTTTTCCTTCTAATGCCTGCGCTACTGGTGCAGCAGACATGTACTTAGCTGACTTTTCACGACGATTTCTAAAATATATTATATCTCTATCAAAATTCTTTTCCAACAACCGGTCATAAGATTTAGTTATTGAATTAATAAATTGATGAAAATCTGCCCTGTAATCTTCAGAATTAATTTTAGTGAAATTATTGTCGGGCCAATTAATTTGAGGTGACAACCCAGGCCAAATATTTAACCCATTCCAGCCATGCGGCTTAAACTGGTCAAGGCTTGCATCATACATTCCTGCCAGCATTTCTGCAGCAACTTTTTCTCCTTTGCTGCCGGTAATTTTTACGCTCCATTTTTCATTGGCACCCGGCAATAATTTATCCCGGAATGTTTGATAACTGATATTCAGTTCTTTGTTGCTCCAGGGGATTTCAAAATTTTCACTACCGCTGTACACCCGGTTGTGTTTTACAAAAGCATAACTCATCGCCATACCGCCACGGTCATCTTCCCTTACAGGTATAGCGATTTTAGCGAATGGGTAAGGTTGTTGAATAGAATCAACTTTCGGAACAGCAGGATAGTTCATCCTGCTCTCTGTTTTTATAATCCAGATTTTATCAAAGCCAGTTGAAATAGTATAACTTATTTGTTCACCCGGCTCAGCCTTGCCGTTAGTAACAGTTACTGAAATGGGTTCTGTAGGGTTGGCAGTTTCCTTACCTGTAAGTTGAATATATTTTTCAGCTCTTACTTCTTCACCATATTTATCTTTAGTAGTTGCCACAATCTTGTACCAGCCTGCAACAAATGACGAATTACGAATATTGAATGACGAATTGGTGGAGTCTGTTTTTTCAAGCAGCTTTTCTCCAATAGCGTAGTGC
>JANMJU010000198.1:0-24573 GCA_031371545.1 Chitinophagaceae bacterium | reverse complement strand
CAAAAGCAAGCAGCAGTATTTTTTGTTTCATAAACTAATTTTATACCGTATTGAATAAATGAAAATAAAAAAAGCGGTCGTGTAAACCAGCCTGTAAGTTAAACCTTTTAATCTTTTGTGCAGCAGATGAATGCAGCATTGGTATTACAGGGAAAGACTTTCCAGCAACGCTTTCAATAAGCAATGAGCAGTGCCGGGGATATTGCTGGGAAGAAGAATAAATTTTTATTACTTTCACAATGTTTTATCACATCACCTTAAACTAATTTTTATGCAACCACACTTCTGGATTATTTTTTTAGCAGGCCTTATTCCATTGATAACAGGATTTATCTGGTACCACCCAAAAGTATTCGGCAATGCCTGGATGAAATCTGTTGGCTTTACCGAAGAATCAATGAAAGGTGCTAACATGGCCCTGATATTTGGGCTCACTTATTTATTTGGCTGCATACTTGCCTCTGCTTTGATGACGATTGTGATACACCAATTTGGTTTTAATTCTGTAATGCAGGGTGATAATTCAACAGAGACTGCAGCCTATATGAAAAATTTTTATGACACTTACGGCAGCCGGTTCCGCACTTTTAAACATGGCGCTTTGCATGGTACTATTTCGGGATTGTTTATTGCAATGCCCATTATAGGAATCATTTCATTATTTGAACGCAGGGGCTTTAAGTACGGGGCCATCCATACCGGCTACTGGATGCTTACATTGGCACTGATGGGTGGCGTGCTGTGTGCTTTTATGTAAGCTGGATTTTGGTTTGATAAACTGTGCCTGTCCGCCACAGTTAGCCTGCAAGTAGACATTACTGGAAAATAATGGTATCATTATTATGATAAAGCCATCTGTTGCAAAACAGGTGGCTTTATTTGTTGAAGGGCAGCCTGCGAAACTTATTAGAGGAGGCATTGCCTGGAAACCACAAAGAAAAAATGCTCATATTGGGGTATTGCACTTTATAACAATAATTATTAGTTTTACCTACCCTCATCCTGTTAAAGGCCTTCTCTGCAGCCAGATAAAAAACCCCGGCAATCATGGAACAAACATTGAAACTAATAAAAGAACTCACCGTTATTATTGCGATTTATCTTTATTTCATTGCATGGGTGTATGTAAATTTTTATTACCAGCAGTTCGGCATTTCAACAGACTCAATAAAAATAGATTACACCAGCTACCTGATGTACTCTTACAATGTGGTAACCTCTGCAAGGTTTATTTTTTGGGTAAAATTATTTGGTATGCTGGTACTGCTGAAAATGGCAGCAGTACTGCTGATTACCGGGCTGAAAAAGAAATATGTTTTCTTTCAAAAATTATATGATTTTCTTTCGGGCAATTTCGTCACGATTTATTTAAGAAAATTAAATCAGCAGTATTCGCTGCTGGTGCTCATCATTTTGCTTGTTATCATTTTTCCATTATTTTTCAGGGTAGCCCGCCAGGTGGCGCTGGATAATTACCGGGAAGACCGCATACATACAGAAAACCTTAAAACCATCCAGTTCATCTTCCGTAAAAATACAGAACTGATGAGCCCCACTGCAGTACTGGATTCTACCCTGCCGCCGGATCATATTTTTTACAGCGACATTACTGTGATAAAAAATGACCAGCAACAAATACTGAGGCTGCTGGCCGAATCTGAGAAATATTATATCGTGTTGCAGCAGCGGCCATTGAATAAAACATTGAAGGTATTGCCGTCGGGTTATGTGTACTACATTGATAAGCAGGATATCCTTTTATCTAAAATAATTCTCCGTTCACTTTAAAATATTAAGGTATGAAAAAGATATATTTCTTTCTGTTGGTGCTGCTACTTGCAGCTTGCAGCAATGAAAGTAAAAACCAGGAAGCAGCCAACAGCCAACCGTCTAAAACCGATATAGCAAAGAATGACAAAGATGCTGCTGCCACAGCAACAGTACCCGGTGCCCCACAAAAAAATGAACCTGGCAAAGTAAAAACCAATCAATTATCAGAGGGACAACAAGCAGCACTAACGGATAACACTAGTGCATCAACAGGCACCACAAATAATAATCTAAATAATGACCCTGCAGCTAAAACAGCCAGCCAGGGCGGACCATCTGATGCAACAGGCTCCAGCCAGGAAAAAAATTCCACTACCGGAACAGGAAGTTCCTTCGTGGGAAATGGAGAAGGTGAGATTGTTTTCATCGGCAGTTTTGCCCAGTGGCGAAACCGCAGTGGTGAGCAATTTGATGGCAGCTACGATACTACCCATAATTTATTCGTTATCTGCAGCACCAATAATTGCCAGCCGGTACCACGGAGCCAAATCATGCTTAGAGAATTTGGAAGTTGTGATGTTGCATTGGCAGATAGAATTAAAATATTTAAAATAGAAACCAATGGCAGCATCAACCCCAATGGCAACAGGATTATATTACAAGGCAACAATAATGCGATGATAAAAACAGGGGCTTCCACCCGGATAATAAAATTCGATCCCATCACCACCAACAGGATTAATAAAGCAGTTATTTATAACAACAGGATGATCAACCACCCTCCTGTATCGCTTCCGCCAAAAGGCCAAAAAGTAGCCTTCCTAAATAACCCTGTCCAGCAAAAAAAATTGAATCAATCTGCAATTGGTCAAAAGGGAATAGTACAGCAAGTTATTACGCCTGCACAAAATAAACCGCTGCAAAATGAGGTAAAAAAAGCTGCTCTTCCGACACAGTTAATTCAAAAGCCCGGAGCCAGTTTTCAAACCCAAAAAACTGTGACGCCGAGTCCTGTAATGGTTAAAGAAAACAGGCCGGCAGTAGCAGTACAGCCAACTGCATCACCAAAGCCATTGGTAACAGAACAGGTACCAATTAAACAACAACCGGTAATGCAGCAAACAACTGTAGCCCCTTTAAAGACATTAAATAAGACAACCCCTGTACAACAAAACAAAGTGATGAAGAGTACAATATTAAAAACAATCAAACAGAAATAAATAACGGTTGAAGTGATGTAAAGACTTCCGAAGTTTTTAAAAACTTCGGAAGTCTGAAGCCTGAGACTAACTCAAATACTTTCCTACAATCGGTACTCTTCTGCCTACACCAAAGGCTTTGGAAGAGATGCGGATGATGGGGCAAAACTGGTTGCGTTTGTATTCGTTTACGTTTACCATTTTCAGCACCCTGTCCACCAGTGCCGCATCAAAACCTTGTGCTTTTATTTCGTTAGGCCCCTGACTTCTTTCGATGTATTGAAATAAAATTTTGTCGAGTATTGAATAGTCGGGCAATGAATCAGAATCTTTTTGCCCCGGTCTCAATTCTGCAGATGGAGCTTTTGTAAAAATATTGATGGGGATGATTTCCTGTTGACGATTGATATATTTTGTGAGGGCATACACCTGCAGTTTGTAGCAATCTCCCAGCACACCCAACCCTCCGGCCATGTCGCCATAGAGTGTGCCGTAGCCGGTAGCCAGTTCACTTTTGTTGGATGTATTGAGCAGGATGTAGCCAAATTTATTGGCAATGGCCATCAGCAAATTTCCCCGGGTACGGCTTTGTATATTTTCTTCGGCTATACTAAAAGGTAAGTCGTTGAAAATTGGTTTCAGCTCTGTTAAAAAAGCATCGTAAATATTTTTGATGGGGATGATATCATAAGGGTTGCCTAAGTTTTTACTCAATTGTTCTGCATCACTTACAGAGTGGCCGGTGCTGTATTGTGACGGCATTAAAACAGCCCGTACATTTTCTGTACCGAGTGCTTCACAGGCAAGTGCAATGGTAACGGCACTGTCTATCCCGCCGCTGCTGCCAATGATGGCTTTGCTGAAACCCATCTTGGCAAAATAATCTTTAATGCCCATCACAATGGCATCATGCACCTGTGCAATGTTCAGCTCTTCCTGCAGGGTAGTTGGGTTTAATTCTTTATCAGGCACCCGGCTGGCCGGCTCTATGATCGGGGCATCAATGGTGCCATCCTCATTCAATACAAAACTTTGCAGGCACGATTGAAAGGAAGGCAACTGTCCGCAAAGGTTGGCGTGTTTATCAAATACAAGAGAAGCTCCGTCAAAAACAATTTCTGTCTGGCTGCCGTTGGCATTGCAGTAAAACATGGGCAGCCGGTACTTTACCACATTGGCTTTGATGGTGGCTTTTCGGTCTTCATCGTGTGTGTAGTCGAATGGCGAAGCAGAGATATTGATCATCATGTCGGGCTGCTGTTCCATCAGCTTATCCATGGGGCAAATGCGGTACAGTGGATTATCGCCGAGGTTCCAAATGTCCTCACAAATGGTAAGGGCAATGCGTTTTCCTTTGTAGGCGATTACGTTCCATTCGTATGCCGGTTCAAAATAACGGTACTCATCAAATACATCGTAAGTGGGCAGGCAGGTTTTGTGGGCAATATGCTGTATTTGTTTGTCGGCCAAAAAATAAGCGGCATTGAAAAGATCTTTGCCTTCTTTGTTTTTGTTTTTATCGGGTGCCCCAATGATGATGGCGATGCCGTCTGCGTATTGCTTTATTTCATCAATGGCCTGGTTGCATTTATTGATAAAATCATCAAACTCCAGGAAATCTCTTGGCGGGTAGCCACACACACTGAGTTCGCTGAATACAACAATATCGCCGCCCTGCTTTTTTGCTTCCTGTGCTGCACAAATTATTTTTTGTGTGTTGCTTTCAAAATTTCCGATGTGATAGTTTTGCTGTGCTAAAAATATTTTCATGTTGCCTGAATCCGCTGGCTGGCGGAGCTTACCTTTACGTTTGTGAAAATTGTTATTTATTTGTAAAGTTAAAACTTAAAAAAGCATTTGTACTAATGAGAGTATTTACTGTTGTATTGGCTGCCGCTTTATTTTTATCTGGTTGCAGCAATGCGGATAAAGGGCCTGATGTTTCTGCTGTAAAAATCAACCTCAGCACCGAACGTTTTGAGAAAAAATTATTTGATACTACGGCTGCATCGCTCAGCCAGTATTTACAACGGCTGCAAAATGTAAACCCCGGATTTACCGCCATCTATCTCCGTAAAATTTTAGGTGCCGATCCTCGGTGGCCTGCAGACAGCACCGCCAATTATGTGAATGGTTTTATCAATGCTTTCAGAACCGTGTACAACGATACTGAAAAAAAGATTCCTGATTTTTCTGTCTATGAAAAAGAAATTCATCATGGGCTGCAGCTGGTAAAATATTATTTTCCTGCGTATAAATTGCCGGAGAAAATAATTACTTATATCGGCCCGCCGGATGGCTTTGGTGCTGTGATTGCCAATGAAGGCCTGCTGATTGGACTGCACAATTATTTAGGCAAAGATTATCCTCTGTATAAAACTGAGATGGTGAGCCAGATTTATCCTGAATATATTTCCCAGCGTTTTGAACCTGAGTACATCCCCGTCAATTGCATGAAGACAATCATTAACACTGACCTGTACCCCGACAAAGAAAGTGACCAGCCACTGATAAATCAAATGATTGAAAAAGGAAAGCAGCTGTACCTGTTGCAAAAGTTTTTACCCGCCACAGATGAATACAAATTGATTGGCTACAAGAAAGAACAATTAAAAGATTGTTACGATCATGAAGCGGTGATATGGGATCTGTTTACCAAAAATTCGATGCTGCAAACAACGGATAAAAACATCATCAAAAATTTTGTGGATGAAGGGCCTAAAACACAGGAGCTGGGGGAAGGTTCTCCGGGCAATGTGGGTTCATTTACCGGCTGGCAGATTATTAAAAAGTACCTGCAGAAAAATCCCACAACTACACCGCAGCAGCTGATTGCACTGGATGCAGAGACAATTTTTCAGGCAGCAAAGTACAAGCCTTGATAAGTTGATTGGTTAATTTTTTGAGAGGTTGATTGGATAGTTAGTTGAAGAAATAACTTTTTGATTTCCCGTAAGAATTAACTCCCTACTTACAACTTATAACTTATAACTTACTACTCAAAACCTCTAGGCAGCCTGCACTTCTTCCCGGTGTTTTTTAACTACCCCGGGGGCTTTCCCCAAACTTTTCATCACTCTTAAATGAGAGGCAACCGCTTCCATCATGGTATCATATTTATTGTAGGGCAGGTTGTACTCTTTACATTTTTCCATCACTATTTTACTGATGGCAGGATAATGCACATGGCTAACTTTAGGGAAGAGATGATGCTCTATCTGGAAATTTAATCCGCCCACAAACCAGGAGATAACCTTACTGTTCATGGCAAAATTAGCAGTGGTTCTTAACTCGTGTTCGGCCCAGGCAGTTTCCAGGTGTTTGGTTTCATCCAGTGCTACGTTTTCAAACTCTGTAATCTCTACCACATGTGCCAGCTGAAAAACAATGGACATGGTAAGTCCCATGGCGGCATTTAAAATAAAGTAACCTAACAGCCATGGCCAAACGCCCCATACCATTGCAGGAATGACCATATAAAAACTAATGTATAAAATTTTGGTGACCCAAAAAATGAGGTGGTTTTTAGTACTCATTTTCCAGGCGGCAGTGGTATAAATTTTTTTGGTAAAATACTTGGTAAAGTCCATGATAAAAACCCAGAACAAAGTGCTTAAAGCATAGATGGGTAATAGGTACAAATGCTGCACTTTATGCGCCGGCACCCAGCGTTGCGATTCACAGTGGCGGATGATGGGGCTTTTGGCAATGTCATCATCAATGCCATCTACATTGGTATAAGTATGATGAATGATATTGTGTTTTTGTTTCCAGAAATAGGCACTGGCACCCATGGCATTCATACTGAGGCCGAGTCCGTCATTGATCCATTGCTTAGTGCTGTAGCTGCCATGGTTGGCATCATGCATTACACTAAAACCAATGCAGGCCATAGCGTAACCCAGCAAAGCCGCTAATAACAAAGCAGGCAAAGCCGGTAATTGTAAAAATATCAAACTGCAATAAATGGCCACCGCACTGCCGGTAAGAATAATGGTTTTAGTATACAATCTCCAGTCGCCGGTTTTCTTTACCTGCCTGTTGTCGAAATATTCTTCTACCGATGTCTTTAAGCTTTGGTAAAAAAGATTGTTGCGGTTATCGAAAGTTATTTTTGCCATGCTGGATTGATATTGGACTTAAGAGAAAATATTTTTGTGTTGCGTATTAAAGATACAGGTAAAAGATTGTTTAGTTCATTTTGAAAGGCACTGTCATTTCAAATGCCGGAATAGTGACATCAAATTGTTTTTGATTGTTGATATTTTCCATTTGGTAAGTCCCATACATTTTTCCCATCTCTGTTTTTAAATTGCACCCGCTGATGTATTGGTATTGTGTACCGGGATTGATCTGTGGCTGTACTCCTATCACGCCCTCTCCTTCTACTTCTCTCAAACTTCCGGTGGCATCAAAAATATACCAGTGCCGGCGCAGCAACTTTACCGGGTAAGCATTGTTATTTTCAATGGTGATGCGGTAAGCAAACATAAACTCATTGTTGGTAGGATTGCTATAATCGGGCTGGTAGAATGTTTCTACCGAAACCGTAACACCCTCAGAGATTTTTGACACCATTATTTTGATTTGAAGAATGTAAAAATAATCAAAAGAATAAGCTTTTGTTGTAAATTAGTTTATTCTCTTTAGCTAAATCAAAAAAAATGCCTGTCACCACACATAAATACACAAACGGCGAAATCAGCATTTTATGGCAGCCCAATATTTGTATCCACTCCGGTATTTGTGCCCGTGGGCTCAGAGCAGTATTTGATCCTGCAAGAAAGCCATGGATAGATATGAGCCAGGCAGAAACAGAGAAAATTATTGAGCAGGTAAAGAAATGTCCCAGTGGAGCATTGAGTATTTTTATCCCGGATAAAAGTTGAGCAATCGTAATTGTTAATTTTTTTTGGCAGCAGCATATCCATTCTTCTGCAACCATTGCAATATTTTATCCCTGTTGTCGCCCTGAATAATTATTTCTCCATCTTTTACTGAACCACCCGTACCACAAAATGTTTTTAGTTTTTTACCCAGCTCTTCCATATCGTTTTCTTTGCCCACAAATCCCGTAACCAACGTAACCGCTTTACCGGCACGTTGTTTTTTATCCAGCAATATTTTTAGTTTTTGCTGTGCAGGCAGCAGCGTTTCCTGCTCTGCCGTATTGTCGTCTTCCGGCTTAAAATTCGGGTCGGTTGAATAAACCAATCCGCTCAATGAATTTATTTTTTTCTTCTGCATGGCTTTGTTATTTATCGATCACCGCTTTCAAACTCAAGTCTAAACTCCTTGCCTGGTGTATGATAGCGCCGCTGGAAATAAAATCAACACCGGTGGCTGCATAACTTTCTATATTGCCCAGGTTGATTCCTCCGCTGGCTTCTGTTTGGTATTTACCATCAATTATTTTCAATGCTTCGGTAATTTGTTCCGGCGTAAAATTATCCAGCATAATTACATCTACTTTACCGGTGGCCATTACTTTTTTTACATCTTCTAAATTTCTTGTTTCCACTTCTATCCGCAGGCCTGGCTTTTTTATCTGCACATATTGATACGCTTTTTCAATTGCTTTTTCAATGCCCCCGCAATAGTCAATTTGATTATCTTTCAGCATGATCATATCATACAAACCAAAGCGGTGGTTAACACCGCCGCCAATACTCACCGCTTCCTTTTCGAGCAACCTGAAATTAGGAGTGGTTTTCCGGGTGTCTAATAATTTGGTTTTATAATTTTTTATTTTATCGACATATACTTTAGTCAGCGTGGCAATGCCGCTCATTCTTTGCATGCTGTTCAGCACCAGTCTTTCGCATTGTAAAATGGTATGCACTTTTGCTTCCACTTCAAAAGCAATATCACCATAGTGCATGGTATCGCCGTCATGTTTGAATGTGGTAAAAATAATATCCGGCTGCATGTAGCGAAAAATTTTTTCTGCCACTGCAACGCCGGCGAGTACCCCATCTTCTTTAATTTTTAAAACAGCTTTGCCTGTTGCCGCTGCATCAATGCTGGACAGCGTGGAATGGTCTCCATCGCCAATATCTTCTGCCAGTGCATTTTTTATCAGCAGCTTTAATTTTTCTTCGTAAATCATTGCGGCAAAACTAAAGAATAAAAAATCCCCCGGTTTATGCCGGGGGATAAAATTTTATTTGGATCTGATTTACCTGCTTTCAAACCGGAGTTCCTGCAACAGCAACACATCGCCTTTCTGCTTCATGTACAGGGTGGTTCTGAATGACCCGTTTTTCGTGATCAATGTACCGATGCAATATTGTGATCCATCATTTTGCCCTTTGTGAATTACCTCAAACCCTTTTACCGGGTTATTGGCAAAAAAATCTTTTAACACAATTTCTGCCTGGCTTTTGCTGAAACTGCTGCCTTTGTCGGGCATCGTTATTTCAACGGTATTGTCAAAATATTTTGCCACCTGGGATGCATTGCCCGCCCTCATGGCGCTTACCACTTCATCTATGCTCATAAATGTGGTAAAAGAAGTTAATACAATGGCTGCTACTGCTATAGAGAAAAATTGTTTCATAAATATTGATTTGTGATAATCGATAATCATTTTACTAAAAACGTGCCAAGCCCTTTATTATTATTGTTAACGACAGCAAAGTACCAAACATAGGACAATTTGCTTTCGCAAAAAAGTTGCAAATAAGTTAGCTTTGGCAGATGGAAAATAAAAAAGCAATGCTGATTATCATGGATGGATGGGGCCTTGGCAAGGTAAAAAGCAGCGATGCTATCCAAAATGCCCATGTTCCTTTTGTAAGTTCTTTATATCAAAAATATCCCAACACTACCTTAGTAACCTGTGGCGAAGAGGTAGGCCTGCCGGAAGGGCAGATGGGAAACAGCGAAGTGGGCCACCTGAACCTGGGCGCAGGAAGGGTTGTGTACCAGGAACTGCAGCGCATAAATGTGGCCATTAAAACCGGCGAATTTCAAAGCAATGCAACCTTGCTGAATGCAATAGAATTTGCAAAAAAAAATAACAAAACCCTGCACCTGCTGGGGCTGGTAAGCAATGGTGGTGTACACTCTCATATCAACCATGTAAAAGCACTTACTTCTCTTTGTAAGGATAAAGGATTGAGCAATGTGCTGATTCATGCTTTTACTGATGGCAGGGATACTGACCCAAAAAGCGGTCTTGGTTTTTTAATTGAATTGCAGCAGCATTTAGCTATTTCTACCGGAGCTATTGCTACTGTTACCGGCCGCTATTATGCCATGGACAGAGACAAGAGATGGGAACGTGTAAAGCTGGCTTACGATGCAATGGTAAATGCTGCTGGTATAAAATCAGACAATATTTTAGTGGCAGTAAAACAAGGTTATGCTGCTGGAGAAACAGATGAATTCATCAAACCCATCATCAACAGTAATGTGGCAGATACTAAAATAAAAAATGGCGATGTGGTGATCTCTTTTAATTTCCGTACAGACCGTTGCCGTGAAATTACACAGGTGCTTACACAGATAGACATGCATGAATATGATATGCATTGTCTTGACCTGCATTACACCACTATGACTCAATACGATCAGACATACAAAAATGTAAATGTTGTTTTTGAAAATGATGATTTGAAAAATACATTAGGAGAAATTTTGCAGCAAAATGGAAAGACACAAATCCGCATTGCTGAAACAGAAAAATATCCGCATGTATCTTTCTTTTTTAGTGGTGGCAGGGAAGTGCCGTTTAATGGCGAAAGAAGAATTATGATACAATCACCCAAAGTAGCAACTTACGATTTGCAGCCGGAGATGAGCGCTGCTGAAGTGACTGCTGCTATTGTAAAAGAAATAGAAAATGATCCGGCTGATTTTATCTGCCTCAACTTTGCCAATGCAGATATGGTGGGCCATACCGGCGTGTGGGAAGCAGTAATAAAAGCAGTGGAAACAGTAGATGCCTGCGTAGAGAATGTGGTAACCGCAGCATTGAAGCAGGACTATGCTATTTTTCTTACTGCCGATCATGGCAATGCTGATTATGAAATCAATGCAGACGGCAGCCCCAACACTGCACACACATTGAATTTGGTTCCGTTTTTTGTGATAGATAATAAATGGCATGGAAAAGTATTGCCCGGAAAATTGGGTGATATGGCCCCTACTATTTTAACAATGATGAGATTGCCAATACCAAAAGAAATGACCGGAAATATTTTAACCAACTACTAACCAACAGCACAAATGAAAAAATTAATCGTTCTGCTTTTTATTGCCGTTTCTTTTACTGCAACCAGCCAAACCAGTGATGCTGCATTAAACAAACGCCTGGCTGAATACCTGGCATATTCTAAAGACCTGAAAATTGATTTGCTGTTAAGCTATATGTATCCCCGGATTTTTGAACTGGTGGATAAAAAACAAATGAAAGAGCTGCTGGAAAATGCTTACAATAATGCTGAAATAGATATCAAATTAGATTCTGTAGGAATTGGTATTGTGCAGCCGATATCAAAATTCAGCAAAGGTGCTTTTACTAAATTTGGCTACATTGTAAAGATGAAAATCAAACTGCTGAAAAAAGAAATGGAGGAAAAATCGGAGCAGGTACTACAAAATTTTAAAACCAAGTTTGGAAAAGAAAATGTAAACTATGATGAAGCAACCAAAATATTTTGGGTGTCTCAAAATAAAGAGGCGCTTGCCATCAAAGACAATTATTCAAAAAACACCTGGACCATGCTGGGCTTAGAAGAAGATGAAACTATCAACCGCATTATCCCCGCTGAAATAAAAAAGAAGTACAACCTGAAATAAACCCTGCAACAATGCTTAAAAAAATTATCTGTATTTTATTAATTATTTTAGTTGTTATCCAGTTTATTCATCCTAAAAAAAATATTGATACCTCTGCTGCTGCAATAAGCAATGATATCAGCAAAGCTTTTCCGGTGCCGGATAATGTACAAACTATTTTAAAAACAAGTTGCTACGATTGCCACAGTAATAACACCGAGTATCCCTGGTACAGCAAAATACAACCCGTGGCCTGGTGGTTAAATCATCACATTGAAGAAGGTAAAGGAGAAGTAAATTTTAATGAATTTGCATCTTATAGTTTAAGAAGGCAATACAAAAAATTTGATGAAATAATTAAGCAGGTTAAAGAAGATGAAATGCCACTTAGCTCTTACACACTTATTCACAAGAACGCCGTATTGGATAATAATCAAAAGCTTGCTTTATCTGGCTGGGCCAGGGCGGCAATGGACAGCATGAAAGCAACGTACCCGGCAGACAGTTTAACAAGAAAAAAATAAAAGCAACTGTCCTGGGATTGTTAGCCCGGCATACTTTTAAGAGCTTTGTTTTAATTGATACCCTTTGTGATTTTAAGTGGCAGACGTAATATTTTTGTATACTTTTTTCTTCTTTATTATATTTTAAAAGCAGCCTTTTCTAAGATAATTTTGCCTACATTTATGCAGTAAACCAAGCACACTATGACCGAAGAGCAAATGCTGGCCGGATGCCTTCAAAACAACGCCGCTTCACAAGATGCCTTATACTGCCGTTTCAGCCCCCGAATGCTCGGGGTTTGTTACCGCTTTGCTAAAAACCGGGAAGATGCAGAAGACATGCTGCAGGAGGGATTTATCAAAGTATTTTCTCAAATACATCAGTACAGAAGTGAGGGTGCCCTGGAAGGATGGATCAGGAGAATCATCGTTCACACCTGTATTAATGTTCTCAAGAAAAACAAAAAGTTTTCTGAAAGTGTGGACATTATATATGCCAGCAGCATTGGTATCAGGGAAGAAGCTATCCCATCCATCATGCAGGCGAAAGAAGTGGTGGAATGTATAAGGCTGCTGCCATTGGGTTACAGAACCGTTCTGAATCTTTATGCAATTGAAGGATATTCTCATAAAGAAATTGGCAACATGCTGGATATTGAAGAAAGCACCAGCAGGTCTCAATATACAAGGGCTAAAACAATGCTGGAAGATGTTTTAATAAAGAAAAAAATATTGACACCGCCAAGAGAAAAAGGAGCAGCAAGTGCTTCGATGGCAGCAATGTAAAAATAAAAATTACCAAAAACTGACAACGATATTTAACAGTAAGACGCTTGTGATAAAATGGAAAGTAAATATAATATAGACAGCTTTGAACGCTTCCTGAAAGAAAAAACAGATGAATTCAGAATGTACCCTTCAAAAAGAGTTTGGTATAGTATATACAATAATATGCACCCTGGCAACAGGCTACCCTCTATTTCGATGTGTATTATTTTAATCTTTTCTCTTTTACTGGTTGGCTATCTCAATACAGATACCAGCAAAGAACTGAGCATTAACCAGAATAATTCAATTATTCTTCAGGCAGGTACCTATCAATTTCCATTTGATAATAAAAACCAGTCTTCCCAATATGTTGTTGGTTCAAATCAACTGGCAACTAATGAGCCTAGCAATTTTATTTCTCAAATACCGGTTAATCAAAATTCACCTGCCAGTAATTTTTCTGGCAAAATTTCCAGTATAAAAAATAATGCGGCTGGTGTTTATGCTGGTGTTCAAACAACATCATCCAACAATCGAAGAACTAATAGCAACACCCATAATAACTTAAACACAAGTAACCCTCTAATTGCAATTACAGCAACTGGTAATGATCTTTCTATTTCAACAATAAAAAAGACTGTCAAAATAAAACCAGCTGTTGAAAAACCAATTAATGCCGTTGCAGTAAATAACAACAGTCAAATAGTTACACAAGAAAAAATTGTTTTATCCCGGGATGACAATGACGAAACGATTGCAATAAAAAACAACGAAGCAGGAAAAAAAACCAACATTGCTAAAAATCAAATTCAAAATATAAGTACACCTGCTTTAACCACTTCAGAAACTATTGTTGCAGGTAATGATAAGGATGCCTTTGATATCGCAACTGCTAAAACAACAAAGAACAGTGTGCAGGAAAATAAAACTACTGTAAAGGCTGGTGGCTTATCAGAAACTGATAAAGCGTGGATAGAAAATTATGCTTTGTACAACAAGCCTGCTGCAAAAAAATGGGCTGGCAAAGTTAGCTGGCAGGCTTACTTCACACCTTCGCTTGTTTACAGAACTTTAAACAATAATGCTGCAGGAAAATACCTTGGTAATAACTTAACAAGTATTAATAATACAGATATAGAGAATGCGGTTATTCAAAAACCATCCTTCGGTGTTGAAACAGGGCTTGCTTTACAATATGATTTATTTAAAAGAGTAAAAGTAAAAGTAGGGGTGCAATTAAATTATACGAGGTACAATACGCATGCTTTCGAAAACTATCACCCGGTTGCCACTTCGTTGACAATGAATAGTGATAACAATGAATCTGTTTATGAAGTTTTCAGAACAACTCCTTTCTCTAATAAAACCGGCTTATCGCCTGTAAAGCTGCATAACGAAAGTTACCAGATATCATTACCTATCGGAGCCGATCTTAAGCTGGCTGCTGTTGACGATATCGAGTGGTATGTTGGTGCCACTATCCAGCCAACAATCGTTGTTTATGGAAGATCTTTTCTTCTATCTACCGACCGGCGCAATTATGTGCAGGATAAATCTTTACTCAACCGATTTAACCTGAATGCAGGATTAGAAACATATATTTCTTTCAAAACAAGCAACTATACCTGGCAGGTAGGCCCACAGATCCGCACACAAATTTTTTCCACCAACACCAAGTTATATTCTGTAGAAGAAAGGCTGCAGAATTACGGATTTAAGATTGCTATCAGCAAAAAATTGTAAGTAATTTATTCATCAATATTTTTTGGGAAAGGCAATTTTTTTTTTCTGCCAACGTTTATTTATTGTTCCCAAAAGGACAAATTTTAACTAAAGCCACTGCGCCGTACCAGCAGTGGTTTTTTGTTTTACAATTACTTTCAGGCTAATTTTGTCGCATGAAAAAATTGCTTTCTCTTTTACTCATCGTCTTCATCATTTTTGGTTGCTCTGGTAATAAAAACAATCAGCCTGAGCCAAGTGCAGATAACTCATTACCAAAAGATTCAACACAAAGTTCTTTCTTCCCGGTAACATCATTTTTAAAGGGCCAAATGAGGTTGCTTGATTCCTTGCAGATAACTTTTTTGCAGGTAACCACCGTTGCCAAAAAAGTTGATTCTGTTTGGATACCGAGAGAAAAAATAAGGCCACTGCTCGAGCCATTCATTGCAGATATAATAGACAAAGAAAATCTTACTTTCTTTTTTAAAGAATCAAAATTTAATGACCAAAGTACAAACGCAATTACATTTACTTACGATCCTAAAACTGCTTTGCCCGACAGCATATCTCTGCGTCGCTGGGTTGTTTATGTAAACCCTGAAACTGGTAATGTAAAAAGAGTTTATATTTTAAAACAATTGAAAGCAAATAACCAGGTTTATACCCAGCAACTAACCTGGCAAACTGATAAATGGGCAAAGTTGGTAACTATTTTAAACAAACCTGTCGGCAACAGTGAAATACAAAATGACATGAAGTTAATTTGGGATCTTTCCAGTAATCAATAATTGCCGGGACAGAAGGCTGCTTTCTTTTCTAATAATTTTTAGTATCTGTATAAATAATGACACAAGAAGAATTTGCGAAAATAGCCCACACCATTCCGCTGCAGCCGGGCATTTATAAATATTATGATTCGGAAAGCCAACTTTTATATGTAGGCAAAGCAAAGAGCCTTAGAAAAAGAGTAGGTTCGTATTTTTCTAAAACATT
Source organism: Chitinophagaceae bacterium (assembly GCA_031371545.1). GTDB lineage: Bacteria > Bacteroidota > Bacteroidia > Chitinophagales > Chitinophagaceae > Ferruginibacter. Next base: position 8,831 of record JANMJU010000198.1, on the reverse strand, counting down.
TACTTCTTATAAAACACATGAATTAGTTCAGCGAATCCGCAAAATAGAATTTACAATTGTAAACAATGAGCAGGATGCATTCTTACTGGAAAATTCGCTTATAAAAAATTTTCAGCCACTCTTCAATATTAATTTGAAGGATGACAAAAGTTATCCTTACATCGTAGTAAAAAAAGAGCCCTTCCCCAGGGTATTTTTTACCCGGAGAAAAATTAATGATGGGTCCCAATATCTTGGCCCCTACACATCCTTGGGCAGGGTAAGGGAACTGCTTGATTTTATTAAACAAAATATTTCTCTCAGAACCTGTAAGCTGAATCTTACCGAAAGAAACATTGCAAAAAAGAAATTTAAGGTCTGCTTAGAATACCATCTTGGAAATTGCAAAGGCCCTTGCGAAGGGTTGCAGTCGTTAACGGATTATGAAAAAGGATTAGAAAGTGTGAAGAGTCTTTTAAAAGGAAATCTGTCGCCGGTAATTCAACATTTTAAAACAGAACTACAGCAACAGGTTCAGCAGCTTGAATTTGAAAAAGCGGAAATCACAAAGAAAAAGATTGAGCATTTACAAAATTATAAAGCCACTTCCACCGTGGTAAATGAACGCCTAGGTACGCTTGATGTATTCAGTATTTTAGAAGAAAAAGATACTGCGTATGTAAATTATTTGGCCGTTACTAATGGCAGTATCATACTTACAAAAACAATTACCCTTACAAAAAAACTGGACGAATCTGCAGCTGAAGTGCTGAGTTTTGCAATAGCACAGCTCAGGGAAACCTTTAACAGTGAAGCAAAAGAAATAATCATCCCATTTGCAATAGAGTATCCGGATGATACCATCAATATTACGATACCAAAAGCAGGAGACAAGAAAAAATTACTGGAGCTGTCAGAAAAAAATGTCAATTATTTTAAAGAAGAATTGAAGAAGAAGAAAATGTTGCTGTTGGAAGATAAAACCTCTGGTGAAATTGATACTGTATTAGTGCAGTTGCAAAAAGACCTGCACCTGTCTTCCATCCCTAAGCATATTGAATGTTTTGATAACTCCAATTTCCAGGGCAGCTACCCGGTATCGGCAATGGTATGTTTTAAAAATGGTCAGCCAAGTAAAAATGATTACCGGCACTTTAATGTAAAAACAGTAACCGGGGCCAATGATTTTGCAACCATGACAGAAGTGGTTTACCGCCGCTACAAAAGAATTACATATGAAGGAAAAGAACTACCACAGTTAATAATTATTGATGGCGGAAAAGGCCAGTTAAGTGCTGCAATGGAGAGCATAAAAAAACTGGATCTTATTGGGAAGGTTACGCTAGTAGGGCTTGCAAAAAATGAAGAAGAATTATTTTTTTTTGGTGATACCGAATCATTAAAACTACCCTGGAACAGTAAGAGCCTGAAGCTGATAAGAAGAATCAGGGATGAGGTACACCGCTTTGGTATTACCTTTCACAGAAACCAGCGAAGCAAGGGAAGTTTTAAAAATGAACTGGAACAAATAGAAGGTATTGGCAAAAGCACCATTGATCTGTTGCTTAAAACATTCAAATCGGTAAAAAAAATTAAAGAAAAAAATGAAGAAGAACTGGCTGCTGTTATTGGCCAGTCGAAAGCTGGCATAATAATTACTCACCTGGCTACGCCAAATACAAAGACTTTATAAAAATAAGCCTTTTGTAAGCTTTCAAAATATTTGATAGATTTTTTATCACCCTCAACGATTGGGCAAAAAAAAGGGCCAGGATAAAAATCCAGCCCCGTTTTAAAATCCAATATCCTATGAAAAACCGAAATAAAGATAGCTAGTATTCCCTTTTCAACAATACCACAAATAGGGTATTTGTGTTACTTTAATATTAATTTTATTAAACGGCAGATATCACCAATTGTATTACATAAAAAAATGCCCCCGGAAAACCAGGGGAATTTTTAAAAATATCAGTCATTCAGTTAATAACTCCACAAATCAAGTTCGTAATTGAATATTTTTTCCTTTAATCTCTCTCCTTCTAACAATTGAAAAATACCATTTCCTTTCAGGCCTGGAATTTCATCCAAATATTTATTAAACGGATTGTCAATAGTACTTTTAATGATACGTCCACTAAACATACGGCTCTCGAACAATTCTTCCCAGCTTTGTCTTTGACCAAAATTTTTGCCATTATAAATTTCATATTTGGCAAATATTGGCCTCATGTCTGGATAATACACCCAAAACATTTCATTGTCTATACCTACCAGTTGATTGGTTTGAGCAGAGTATACATTGTACAGTGGTGCAATACCAAGGATACGCCAGAAAAGCCTTGATGCTTCTTTATCAAAAATAACTTCTTCTTTTATCCTGAATTTGGTAAATGAATCCAACACGATATCTCTTGACTTAGTTGTGTATGTAGTATTACCATTGGAATCAACAACAGCAATTTGAACTGGTTCACCTGCTATTTTTGTCACCACTTCTGCTCTCGTCATTGGTGTAGTAAATCTATCATCAATAGGAGAGAACACTGTTACAAGACTATCTTGTATAGCCTGGAATAAAATGGAAATGAAACGCTGGTTGCCATTATTCTCATCTGCAGAATATCGGAAGGGTAAATTTATTTTTTCCCTTGTATCAATATCACGCCATATTTTATGGCGGTAAACAGCATCATCCACTCTTAAATGTTCATAAGCCAAAGGCGTCCTGTCACGGATATCTTTTGTCTCAACTGCTTCGTCAGGGCGCAATGACTTTCTGATTTTTTTAATCGGCATACTGTCATTGAGCGGTGCTGCAGCAGGTGCTGCCGCTAGCTTTGCAGTTGCTAATGAATCAACCAGTACCGGGCTGATAGTGGCTTTTGTTTTTCCCTTTGTGGTCTTACGGGTAGTGGTATTAGCACGCTTGGTAGCGGCTCTTTTTTTACCCTTTTGTGCTTCAGCTACATAGCTGAAGAAACAAAGGCAAGGAACCAGCAGAAGGAATTTTAAAAGATAATTTTTCATAAGTTTAAACTTGTTTTATACTAGAATAAGGAAAAACCGGGAGGATTTTGAATGGTTCTTGGAACGTTATCCGGGCCCACTACTTTGATATTATCAAAAGTAACAGTAGCACCAGGTACCAACAAATTCATATACTGTGATGCAGGTGCCAGGTTTCCGCTGGTAAGTGTTACCTGCTTAACATTTCTATCGCCGGGAATATTAAAATAAACAGTAGCACCGGTAACAGTAAATTTTGCGGCAAAATCAAAATTTTCAAGATCAGCTCTTACAAAGGTTTGACTTCTAAATGCTACGGCCTGCATCCTTCCACCACCACTTGTACCTACTTTAATAATAGGATCAGGTATTCTTTTAATCCTGAATGGAAACTGACTTGTTTTGCCATTTGCAGTTACACTTAAATTTGCAGTTCCAATAGCTGACACTCTAGCTATGAAATTTCCATTACTTCCAGAAAGTGTACCACCTGTCATTGATACCTGAGTTTTATCCCATCCTGTAGGAGAACCAACAGTAACCGGATTATCAACCCCAATATAAAATACATTCATTTTATCAGCAGAAGCCGCAGCTCCACCGGGAGTTCCAACAGTGTATTCAATAGTTTCTGTTTTAGTTTGTGGTTTATTGTCCTGATCTTTATAATTTACAACAACAGAGAGTGTTTTGGCTCCGCCTCCACTTACTTTTGTTTTATAAATTGCCTTACCATCAACAACAGGCACATTTGCTCCTCCAATTGATATGGATGTTCCTCCTTGTGAACTGTAAGCACCAACACCAGCTGTTATAACTAACTCCCCATCAGGCATTAAATAATTACTATTTTGTCCTACCAGAACAGCAGCTTGATCCATTCGCAATTCAACTGCGCCAATTTTATTGTGGCAATATGTTACAACTTGATTTTCTGCATTCTTAATATCATTTTCAAATTTGCTCAAGATAGTAACTGCCGCAACTGTTGGAGTCATATGGAAATAGTTATATTCCCAAGTATTATTGGTTCCTGTAGTAGAAGGAGGAATTCCTAAATCAATAGGCAATTTGGATTCAAATTCAGCCCTGATTATCGGATCAAGGTCTAATAATTGTTTTTTAAATGCTGTAAGGTCTTTTAATAACTCAGGCCCTTTGCCCTCATCTATAAAAAGATGTGTAGCAGCTTCCAGATCATCTTGCTTATAAGTAGTATCACCTCTTTCTGGAGCAAATCCAGAAGCTCTCACCAATGTGTTTTTATACCCCTCAATTTTTGCAATCAATTGATCAGACATTATTTTAGCTTGATCTGCTTTTGGTTTCCAAATAGCAGCTTTTTCATGAGTCTCAGGTTTCGCTAGCTTATCTTCCAGAGATTTAAGCAATGTTGTATTTGAAGCTTCTAAAGAAGTATTAGATTTCAAAAGACTTGAATCCACTACTTTAAATGCATTCAAAATTTCAGCCGAGACATTCAGGGCAAGGATGGCTGTCAACACCAAGTACATGATGTTGATCATCTTTTGCCGGGGCTCTTTAGGTAAAGCCATAGTATTTTATATTTTATGGATGTTTTAAATTTTGTTTGGATTCATTTACTACCATTTTCAAAATTCTTACTAAAGATAAACCGGTTGAGAATTTTATAAATGATAATTAAGAAAATGATAACGCTTACTTGCCGCCCTGCATTGCACTTAACATATTGCCATAAACTGAATTCAGTTTACCCAGATTACTTGCCAATACGCCAATTTGTTCTTTTGCTTTGTTGGCATCATCCACGCTGTTCATCATAGCCTGGCTTGCTTCAGCCATTTTACCGTAGAAGCCATTCAATGCTTTTAGGTGGTTGTTACTTTCTTTCAATTCCAATTCGTAAATAGTATTTAATGACCCCAAATTTTTAGTCAACACCTGAACCTGCTCATGAAAACCTCTTGCACTTTCAGAAGCATTATTGAATGAAGCCATTGTGGTGGCGCTGTTGTTAAATGCAGTGGCCATTGTACCAATAGCTGCAGTTGCTTCTTTTGTCTTAGCACTAAAATCACCTGTTGATTTTACCACATCCCCTACATCCGATAATCCATTAACTGTAGTTCCTAATTTTTGGAAACCTTCGCCTAATTTTTTCAGGCTTACTGGTGTAATGTCTGCTTCCTGAATCATTTTATCTAATGATTTCAAAGCCGGGTTTCCTGCAGGAACTGCTGCTAAAGCAGGTGCATCTTCTTCATGTGATTTTGGTTTAACCCACTCAATAATGGCATACACTAAGAAAATCGCAGTCTCTGTCCACATACCAACAGTAAGCATCATATTAGCATAAGATTGGTGAGTAATTTTAGCCCATGCAGCGAAGATAATTACAGCAGCACCGGCACTTACTAAAACATCAATTAAGGTTAAAAACGTTCTTTTTTTAGCAGCCATGATTTTAAAATTTAAAATTTTTAATTTGGGGATTATTTAAAGTTAACATAATACAATAGTTATTATCCTTTACAATACAGTAATTATAAAGAGTAATCTTTTTCAAAACAGTCAGGTGTGGAAAAAACTAAATTGATATTATTTGCCACGCTTTTTCATTGCCGGTGGCAAATCAATTACACAACGGAAACCGATATACGATTTTGATGTATCCTGATATTCGTAATTACGGGTGCTGGTTTGCAAATAATAACCAACATCTTTCCAGCTACCACCACGGGTAACTTTTCTTTTCATCCTTGGAGGATCTGAATCTTTTGCATCGTAACGAATATCTGGGTTTTGATCATGCTGGAATGAATAACCGCCTTCATAAAATAAAGAAGAAGTCCATTCAGCTACATTTCCAGCCATATTATATAAGCCAAAATCATTAGGCCAGTAAGCATCTGCTCTTACAGTATAGAAACCTCCATCTTCAGGATAGTTACCCCTGCCAGGTTTGAAGTTAGCTAATAAGCATCCTTTTTTATTCCTCAAGTATGGACCGCCCCATGGATAAGGAGACTGTGAGCGACCGCCACGGGCAGCATATTCCCATTGTGCTTCATTAGGCAATCTGAAATCAACTTCAGTAGGTTTCTTTTTGCTGTCAAGGAAAGAATTTAAATAATGAGTCCTCCATTCGCAGAAAGCGGTTGCCTGCTTCCAGGTAACACCCACAACAGGATAGTTACCAAAGGCTGGGTGGCCATAATATTTTTTAGACATTGGTTCATTGTATGCATAAGAGAAATCTCTTACCCAGCATAATGTGTCGGGATAAATAGGAATGTCTTTTTTAACAATGAACTTAGAACGCTGTGCAGTTGCATTTTCTCTTTTAGCAGCTTCTTTGTAGTTGAAAGTTTCGGAATGATATACCAACTTGCTGGGATCGATTTCTTTTTTATTGAAGATACGATTGTCGGGAGTGAAGATCATCGCATCTATTTTTTCAAGGGTGGCTTTTTCGCCCCATTTGATAGTACTGGCTTTTTTCCAGTCAATATATTCATTACCATCTTTACCCTGCTTAACGAAAGACATTTGCTTTGCGGCAATTGAATCTCTTACCCAGTTGGTAAACTGACGGTATTCATTATTAGTTATTTCTGTAGCATCCATCCAGAAGCCACTGATAGAAACCTGCTTGTTACGGGCAGTGTAAGCATAGTTTATATCTTCATCACTAGGCCCCATGTGAAAAGTACCGGATGGAATATAAACCATGCCGGGAGGCTTCGATAAAGTCCATTTGGTACCAGGGGCTACACCATGCAGCTGTCCGTCATTTGGCAAAAGACTTCCTTTGTTCTTTTTACTACAACCAGCCATGGATACGATAGCTATAAAAGCTACAAAAACGCTTAACTTGTTTTTCATTGTTTTAATCTTTGAGGGTATTGGCAAATGTAATGATTATTTTGATTTATGCACACTATGTGCAGATTTCTAAAAAAAAATTTCTTAAAAATAACAAAACATACCATTAAAAACGCATCACTCTGATAATTATTGTGTTAATATTTAACATATCTAATCTATAGAATTAAGTAAAATAAAAATGAACCTTTTTTAATATTTGAAAGGGTTGAGAAATTGGATTCACCATCCTAATCAATACCATATAAAAATTACTACCGCTAAATGGTAACTAAATAATAACCCATTCTATTAAAAAATCTGCAACTGCTTAAGTAAAAAAAGTAATCGCAAACTTTTACACTGTAGTTAACCGGGGCATTTTAGTTACAATCTATTTCTGTCAAAAACGTCGCACAATTTACTGCCAATATGATGCCTACCCTACTTTTGAACAAAACAATTTACGCAATCGATTGCAGCAAATGTTAGCATTTTGTCAAATCGAATCTCATTTTTTATACCCATTTTAAACTTTCCTATCAACCCGCCAAAGGAATAATTTTACATTATTTGAACCTCAAATTCTTCGAGGTTTGAAAATGGAGAAAGACAAGCATATTCCCTGCATAGATAAATTAGTGCCGGATTACCTGCCAGTTTACCTTTTAAAACGGGAAACAAATCATTTTTCGTATCTGAAATCATTAATATTTTCCCCGGCAAGTAGAATTGAGTTTGTATTTGGGCAGCGATAGAGGAGGAATGGTTTCCAATAACCGCTATTTCATGAATTCCTTTTACTCTTTGCATCAGCAGGCTTGCCCATATACCAAAAGATGCTGGGTATTTTATTACTGATGTGGAAATCGTCATCATCATTTTATCAGCTCTTTGGTGCCATTGCTGCAAATCAAAAATTACAGAGAGTTTGAAAAGATTGTGAGCCATTACAGCATTGGCAGATGGGGTGGCACCATCATAAATTTCCTTTTTTCTTACAATCACATCCTCTTGCCCTGCGTGAGTATAAAAGAAAAATACCTCTTCCTCATCGCTGAAATGCTCAATGACATAATCACAAATATTTTTTGCTTTTTGAAGCACTCCTGTATCAAAAGATGTTTCGTAAAAATGTAAGGCTGCGTCAATCAAGAAAGCATAATCATCTAAAAAAGCCGGGTATTTTGCCACCCCGTTTTTCCAGGTATGCAGCATCTGGTTGGGAATACCTTCAACTGTATAGTTTTTAAGGATAAATGCAAAGTTCGCCTCGGCCAATTTTTTATAGTCTTCATTTTGCAATACTACTGCCGCTTTGGATATTGCTTTCAGCATAAGGGCATTCCATCCTAAAATTATTTTATCATCCAAGCCGGGCCTTGTTCTTTTGCTTCGTTCTGTTTTTAATTTTAGCAGGCAGGTATCCATTAGTGTTATAAAATCATCCTGGCTGAACTGTCCTTCCTGTACAAAACTTTCCATTGGTTTTAAAATCCGGAGTATATTTTTCTCCTCCCAGTTTCCATCCTCAGTCACATCAAAGAAGTTACAAAAAATAGCGGCATCCCGGCCAAGGATTTTTTCTATTTCTTCTCTTTGCCAAACATAAAACTTTCCCTCCTCCCCTTCACTGTCTGCATCCAACGCTGCATAAAAACCGCCTTCTTTATGTGTTAATTCTTCTGTTACAAATGCAATTGTTTTGTCAATGGAAGTTTTGTATTTCTGCTCTTTTGTTATTTGAAAAGCATCACACAAGACCGTTATCAGCAAAGCATTGTCATAAAGCATTTTTTCAAAATGTGGTGCCAGCCATTCATTATCGGTACTGTACCTTGCCAGCCCGCCTGCAACATGATCGTAAATGCCACCCTGCAACATTTTATCCAATGACAGCAATGCCTGATCCAAAGCTTGCTGGTTGCCGGAGTAGTGATAAAACTGAAACAGGTATTGGATAACGAAAGTCTGCGGAAATTTTGGTGCTTTCCCAAATC
>JANMJU010000178.1:0-3691 GCA_031371545.1 Chitinophagaceae bacterium | reverse complement strand
CATTGCCCAGGGATGGAAAGAAAATGTTGGTGAAAGACGGTGAAGAAAATGCCGGGCTGATGGATATTGGTGATGGTTATGGCGTGGTGTTTAAAATAGAAAGCCACAATCACCCAAGTGCCTTAGAGCCTTTCCAGGGTGCTGCAACCGGTGTTGGAGGAATTCATCGTGATATTTTCACAATGGGTGCAAGGCCGATTGCCTCACTCAATTCTTTGCGCTTTGGAAAATTAGAAGAACCAAAAACACAGCACTTACTGGCTGGCGTGGTGCATGGCATTGGGCATTACGGCAACTGTTTTGGTGTACCAACTGTAGGTGGCGAAATTTATTTTGAAGAATGTTATCATACCAACCCATTGGTAAATGCAATGAGTGTGGGAATATTAAAAAATGGCACCACAGTATCGGCTACTTCGGGAAATGCAAAAGGCAATCCTGTTTTTTTTGTAGGTAGTGCAACCGGTAAGGATGGTATTGGCGGGGCATCTTTTGCCTCAGCTAATATTACAGCAGACAGTGTAGAAGATTTACCGGCTGTGCAGGTTGGTGATCCTTTCCAGGAGAAGAAATTATTAGAAGCCTGTTTAGAAGTAATACAAACCAATGCCATTGTGGGTATGCAGGATATGGGAGCTGCAGGCATCATCTGCTCCACCGCAGAAATGAGTGCCAAAGGAAATGCAGGAATGAAAATTTATTTAGACAAAGTACCCATGCGCCAGCAAAATATGAAAGCCTGGGAACTCCTGCTGAGTGAAAGCCAGGAACGTATGCTGATGGTGGTGGAAAAAGGAAAAGAAGATGCAGTAAAAAAAGTATTTGAAAAATGGGATCTGCCCTGCAGTGAAATTGGAGAAGTAACAACAGATGGGCAATTACAATTTTTTATGAATGGTGTATTGGAAGCAGAAGTGCCTGCACATGAATTAGTATTAGGTGGAGGTGCTCCTCAATACGAAAGAGAATATACAGCACCACAATATTTGCAAGAAATAAAAAAGTTTGATGCCGCTTCTATTCCTGTACCCGGCGATTTAAAATCAGTAGCAGAAAAATTAACTGCAATACCAAACATCGCCAGCAAACGCTGGGTGTATGATCAATACGACAGTATGGTGGGTGCAGGAACAGCCAGCACCAATGCGCCAAGCGATGCAGCAATTGTACTTGCCAAACCAACCAACAAAGCATTAGCCCTTACAACAGATTGCAACAGCCGTTATGTATTTGCTGATCCTTACAAAGGAACTATGATTGCCGTGGCAGAAGCTGCAAGAAATATTGTATGCAGCGGCGGGCAGCCATTGGGTGTTACCAACTGCCTCAACTTTGGCAACCCTTACAACCCGGAAGTGTATTATCAATTTGTAAATGCCATTAAGGGGATGGGTGAAGCCTGTATAAAATTTGACACCCCCGTTACTGGTGGCAATGTAAGTTTTTACAACCAGTCGCCTGACGGACCTGTGTACCCTACCCCAACAATTGGAATGGTGGGTGTGCTGGATAATTTGGATGCAAAGATGACAATGGATTTTAAAAATACCGGTGATATTATTGTATTAATCGGCAACAGTAAAAACGATATTAATTCTTCTGAATACCTGCACAAGATACATGGCGTGGAATTCAGTCCTGCCCCACATTTTGAGCTGGAAGAAGAATTTGCTTTGCAGCAATCTGTTGCCAAATTAATCAATGACAAATTGATCAACTCCTGCCATGATGTGAGTGAAGGTGGGTTGTTTGTTACACTGATTGAAAGTTGTTTTAACCGCAACCTCGGTTTTGAAATCAACTGCAATACTGTGATTAGAAAAGATGCCTACTTATTTGGTGAAGCACAAAGCCGGGTGGTGGTATCTGTTTCTGAAAAACAATTTACAGAACTTAAAAAAAACCTAGCTGCAGTAAATATTCCTTTTGAAAAATTGGGTACAGTAACCGATGAAAATATTTTGATTGATGGAGAGCATTGGGCAGGCATTGGTGAATGGAAAGAAAAATATGACAACGCAATCTCTTCTCTTTTAGCAGGACATGAAAGTGAACAGGCATTAACCATTATTTAATTAATAATCATGAGTAAAAAAATTGCCATCATTGGCGGAGGAAATTTGGGTACTGCCATTGCAGAAGGATTGATCAAAAGTAAATTCTGCAAACCGGCCAACATTACCATTACCAAAAGAAATATCAGCACCCTGCAGCATTTAGCAAAAAGAGGTGTGCAGGTAACAGCCGATAACAATGCGGCTATTCGAAACAGTGAGTTGGTTATATTAGCCATCAAACCTTTCCAGGTGGTAGATGTGCTGAACGGTGTAAAAAAAGATTTATCAGCCAATCATATTTTGGTATCCGTAGTTACGGGTGTATTGATCAATGATATTGCCGACACCATTAAAAAGAAAATGCCGGTATGCCGTGCCATGCCCAACACTGCTATAGCTATCCAAGAAAGCATGACCTGCCTCAGCTTCAGCAATGCCAATGCGGAACAAATAAATTTTGTGCAAGGCTTATTTGAAACACTGGGCAAAGTAACTGTGATTGATGAAAAGCTGATGGATGCTGCTACAGTGCTAGGTGCCTGCGGTACTGCTTATGCCATGCGGTACATCCGTGCCAACATACAGGGTGGTATTGAAATTGGTTTTGATGCCCTCACAGCCAATCTTATCGCAGCCCAAACAGTAAAGGGAGCTGCTGAATTATTACTCCAAAAAGGGACTCATCCTGAACAGGAAATTGATAAAGTAACCACACCTAAAGGCTGTACCATTGCAGGCCTCAATGAAATGGAACACCAGGGATTCAGTTCTTCTTTAATAAAGGGTATTGCTACCAGTTATAATAAAATTGTGAAGGGATAAATTATTTTAATTCCCATCTTAAGCCCGACAAAATAAAGAAAAATTTCATGCCAGTACTTATACTACATTTTGAAAACGGGTAAATTCTTGCATTGCAATTATCCGCTCATTCCTTCTGTTTCATGTGTACTCATTTATGGGTTGAGCTTTCTGATTAATCGAAAATAAAAACTCCTACATAATCTTTCACCGACAAACCCCCACCCTTTACCGACGTTTTTACTGCAACAGCCTAATGCAGCTTTTTACTACTGCCGGGGCAATCTACATTTGTGTAACAAAAACAAAAAACATGGAAAATAAAATGAATGGTAACAGAAGGCACGAAGGCAGAATATTTGCCGGAGTAATTTTAGTAGGTGTGGGTGCTGCATTATTGTTACGCAACAGCGGGTTTCCTCTGCCGTACTGGTTGTTTAGCTGGCCGGTAATATTAATACTGGTTGGTATCTACAGCGGTGTAAAACACAATTTCAAAAATAACAGCTGGATGATTATGATAGGCATTGGCGGATTCTTTTTGGTTGACCGCTTTATACCCGACCTGCGACTGGCTCCTTATTTCTGGCCAATAGCCATCATTGCATTAGGCATCATTTTCATTGTACGGCCTGAGAGAAACAAATGGAGAAATTTTGGAGACGATGAAAAAAAAAATACCGACGGAGCTATAACCGGCAGCAACTGGAAACAAACTGACAGCAGCAGTTTTTCAACAGACAACAGTGATTATCTACAGGTACATTCTGTATTTAGCGGCATAAAAAGAAATGTGGTATCCAAAAATTTTCAGGGTGGAAAAATAAGCTGTG
>JANMJU010000176.1:0-10489 GCA_031371545.1 Chitinophagaceae bacterium | reverse complement strand
GTCCAGTATCCAGTATCCGCGGCAGCGGTTTGCTAAAAAAAAATTATCTTACGAGCCTAAATTTATTGCTATGCCAGTTACTGCTCCTTTCAATTTAAAAAGATGGATCGATGAACACCGCGACCTGTTAAAGCCACCTGTAGGCAACCAGTGTGTGTATAAAGATGCCGAGAATTTTATCGTGATGGTGGTGGGTGGGCCCAATGCCCGAAAAGATTATCATTACAATGAAAGTGAAGAATTGTATTACCAGGTGGAAGGAAATATTGTGCTGAAAATTATTGATGATGGCGTAACAAAAGACATTCCCATTAATGAAGGTGATCTTTTTTTACTGCCGCCCAAAACACCGCATTCGCCACAACGTGGGCCTAACACCGTAGGACTGGTAATTGAAAAAGTTAGAGAGAAAGAAGAAGATGGGTTTTTGTGGTATTGCGAAAACTGCGGTAATAAATTGTATGAAGAATATAAAGTGATCACCGATATTGTAACGCAGTTGCCGCCTGTGATGGAAGGATTTTACAGTGATGAACACAAAAGAACTTGTAGTAAATGTGGAGCTGTGATGGCACCGCCTGTTAGGAAGGGTTGAGAGTTGAGAGTGAAGAGTGCTTCTCTTATTTTTAAAACCAAGTTTTTATGAGTAAAAGTATAGTTGGGGAAAAGAGCTATCACTTTGCAATAAGAATTGTGAAACTTTATAAATTGCTAACAGATGAAAAGAGAGAATATGTATTATCAAAGCAGCTTTTAAGAAGTGGGACAGGTATTGGTGCTTTGCTAAAAGAAGCAGAACATACTCAATCAAAACCAGATTTTTTAAACAAAGTCAACATCGCATTAAAAGAAGCTAACGAAACTTAATATTGGTTGATGTTATTAAAAGATTCAGACTTTATTTCTCAAAAGGAATTCGATAGTATCAGTGCTGATTCAGAAGAACTCATAAAAATGCTTGTAAGTATTGTAAAGACAACCAAAGCAAGTTTGAAACGTTAACTCTCCACTTTCACCTTTTCACTTTCAACTATAATGAAGATAGATATACACACTCACATAATGCCGGACAAAATGCCCAACTGGGTACAGAAGTTTGGCTATGGCGAATTCATTCATCTGGAGCACCGCAACTGCAAAGCCTGTATGATGAGAGGTGATAAGCTGTTCCGTGAAGTAGATGCAAATTGCTTTGATGCAGAACTTCGTTTGAAAGAAATGGATGAAACAGAAGTAACAATGCAAGTGCTTTCTACTATTCCTGTATTGTTTAATTATTGGGCTAAAGCAAAAGATGGATGGGAAACTTCCCGTTTTTTTAACGACCATATTGCTGATACCGTCGCAAAAAATACAAAACATTTTATTGGTATTGGTACAGTTCCTTTACAGGATATTGATATGGCGATTGCAGAAATGGAACGCTGTGTTACCGAATTAAAAATGCCCGGACTTGAAATAGGCAGCAATATCAACGGGCAAAATTTATCAGACAAAAAATTCTTTCCCTTTTATAAAAGAGCCGAAGAACTAGGCTGTGCCTTGTTTGTACATCCATGGCAAATGATGGGGGAGCAGCAGATGCAAAAATACTGGCTGCCCTGGCTGGTAGGTATGCCGGCGGAAACTTCAAGAGCCATTTGCTCCATGATATTTGGCGGTGTGCTGAAGCAGTTCCCAAAAATGAGGGTTGCCTTTGCACATGGTGGAGGAAGTTTTCCATTTACGATCGGAAGGATTGAACACGGCTTTACTGTTCGTCCTGATTTAGTGGCAATAGACAATGCGATTAATCCGAGAGATTATATTGGCAAATTCTGGATAGACAGTTTGGTGCATGATGCAAAAGCAATGCAGTATATTATAGATGTAATGGGAGCAGATAAAATTTGTTTGGGCAGTGATTATCCTTTTCCATTGGGAGAACATCATCCGGGGAAGTTGATTGAGGAAATGAATTTTGAAAATGATTTAAAAGAAAAATTGCTTTTTAAAAATGCCATCGATTGGTTGGGGTAAAATTATTGTTTCTAGTAGCTTGTTTCTCATTTTTTAGTTCATGCAGCATTTATTTATTTTGAAATATTTTTGAGATGGATTTAATACTTGATACGATTACGCTTGAATATGAAAAAAGTATTTTCATTGTAGATTTAATGAAACATGAAACAGGTGAAGTTTATGTGAGTGTAACACAAACAATAATTGAAAGCCAGCAAAAGCAAAAATTAAAAATAAATAAAGATGCTCTAGTCGACATCACATTCGCTCTGCAGCATTTTAATAAAAAAATATTCACTAATAAAACCCGTACCTCAGAGTCATATTTTACTGATGAAAAGATCAAATCTATCATTCAACTTTACATGAAAGGACTGACTTTTGAAAGTTTAGCATTAGCATTTAACTGCACTGCAAAGATGATTAAAGAAATTATTGCCAACGAAAGGATAGAGTTGGTGGATAATAGCTTTCCAAAAGAAAAAAAGAAATTTTTCAGATTCCCCGGAAAGAAAAAATAATTTATTGATTAAACAAATTCGGATAATCACTGATGATCCCATCCACACCCAGTTTCCACAATTCATTAATTTTTGCGGTATCATTCACAGTCCAGGGAATTACTTTAACACTATGGCTGTGGTAAGCACTCAAAACGTCTTCGTTTACTAACGAAAAATGAGGGCTATAAATAGTTGGTAAAAAACCAATTTCTTCAATGATTTGCCATAATTTTTTGGGTTCATTTTCTTCTACTAAAAAAGCTGTTTTTATTTTTGGATAATGATTGTGTAAATAAGCTAGTGTCCTTCCATCAAAAGATTGAATGATTACATATTGCTCCATCCCTTTTTCTTTAATCAATTCCATTAACATTTTTACAAATGCTGCCGGTGCAGGATGATAAATATTATCTGTTACAGCATGTGTTTTTGTTTCAATATTAAAATAAGGAAATGGCCTTTTGCTTTTTGCTATATATGCTTTTACTGAATCAAACAATGCAGCAAGACTTGGCTTATATACAGCTAATTTTCGTTGCTGCGGAAAACGTGGATGTGGTTTTAATCCCACATCATATTGCTGCGTTTCAATAAAACTCATTTTAAAGATGTTGTAATTCTTTTCCTCTTTCTCCTCAATAAAACTACCATCGGGTTTGGTTGTTATCTCATGATTAAAAAATGGCTCATGCGATAAAATAGCCACACTGTCTTTGGTGAAAACAATATCCATTTCCAAAGTGGTTACCCCAAGGTAAAGGGCATGAAGCATTGCAGGGATGGTGTTTTCAGGCATTAAGCCACGGCAGCCACGGTGGCCTTGTTTGTCAAAGGGACCACCTCCCCATATTTCTGAAATTTTACCAGGATGGCTATTTTCTGAATTCATTTTTTTGGTTGAAGCACAAGCATTAAAAATTACCACGGCAACAATAAATAAAAAGCACTTCACTATTGAAGACTGCTTTGCTGAATAATGGTATTTGGTAAAAGTGAGTGACACAACGATGTTTAATTTTTATTCAATAGCTGGTTTAAAAAATATTAAATCTTATATCATAAACCCAGCATTTTACAACAGCACTTCCTGCACCTGCGTAGGCGCCACATTCGCATTCCTCATGGCAATTCCTCTTGCAGCATTGCCAGCAAAATCCATGACTGCTTTTTTAGTCACTTCATCATCGCTTGCCATGATGGGCACACCTGCATCACCGCCTTCACGGATGCTTTGTACAATCAGTATCTGCCCAAGGAAAGGGATGTCAAATTCATCCGCTAAATTTTTGCCGCCGTCTTTTCCAAAGAGATAATATTTATTATTGGGCAGTTCTGCCGGAGTAAAATAACTCATGTTTTCCACCAGGCCAATCACCGGTACTTTCAATTGTGCCTGTCCAAACATAGCGATGCCTTTTTTTGCATCGGCCAATGCAACCAATTGCGGAGTGGTCACCACAATCACACCAGTCACCGGCACAGTTTGCACAATCGTTAAATGAATATCACCGGTGCCGGGAGGCATATCAATAATTAAATAATCCAGTTCGCCCCAGTCCACATCAGTTACAAACTGCCGGATGGCACTGCTCACCATTGGTCCACGCCACACCACGGCTTGTTTTTCATCCACCAGCAAACCGATGCTCATCATTTTTATTCCAAATTTTTCTATCGGTATAATCATGCCTTTGCCATTCACCTCTTTCATCATTGGCCGGTCGCCCCTTACACCAAACATAATGTGCTGACTGGGGCCGTAAATATCTGCATCCATCAAACCCACGCTGGCACCGCCTTGCGCCAATGCCAATGCCAGGTTAGCAGCTACGGTGCTTTTGCCCACACCACCTTTTCCACTTACCACCGTAATAATATTTCTTACACCGCTCAATACAGTTTTAGCATCCTTGCGGTTGCTGCTGGTATTGCTGGTAAAGTTTACCGTTACCACCGCTTCTTTATTCACCAATAATTTTACAGCATTGATACAGGCATTCATGATCATGTCCTTCAGCGGACAGGCAGGCGTGGTCAACACTACCGTAAAAGAAACGTTGTTGCCGTCGATGGCGATGTCTTTTACCATGTTCAATGTCACCAGGTCTTTGCCAAGGTCGGGTTCCTGCACATTGCTAAGGGCTTTTAAAATATCTTCGGTGGTCATCGTTCAATTATTTGTTAAAAAAAAACTTGCAGTCGCAAAATTAATCATTGAAGCCTTTACTTTGTTTATCATTTACAGAAATGATATTATTTTTGGAACCGGCATTGGTTCTTTTTTCAACATCGTTGTGTCACTCACTTGTACGGCATATCTTTGGGCAACACATTCAAAACAACTAAGTGCTTTTATAAGTGCAGCACATGAAAAAATTTTTACGACATATTTTATTCCTTACGGTCATTCTTCCTTTTACATCTAAAGCACAGTTTGCAGATTTTAAAGATTCTGTAGTACAGCTATACGGCGTGGTAATGACGGCAGACAGCCTGCAGGCATTGCAGTCGGTAAGTGTGGTGGTAAAAGGCCGCAACCAGGGAACAGTTACCAGCAGCCAGGGTGTTTTCAGCATCGTAGTTTTAAAAGGTGATGAGATTGAATTTACCAGTGTTGGTTTTAAACCTAAATCGGTGATAGTGCCAAAAGATATTGCAGGAAACCAATACAGCATTATACAATTAATGGTGACAGATACTATTTATCTTGCTGCCACCATTATAAAAGCCCGGCCTTCCCGAGAGCAGTTTGAAAGAGATTTTATTAGAACTCAAATACCCGATGATAACCTGGAAATAGCCCGGAAAAACAATGATGAAAATGCCCGCCGTATGCTGATGGCCACTTTGCCAAGAGATGGTAAAGAGGCAGTAAACAATTATCTCAGCAAGCAGGCTGCAAAAAATTATTACAACGGCCAGCTGCCACCACAAAATATCTTCAATCCCTTTGCCTGGGCAGAGTTTATAAAGGCATGGAAAAGGGGCGACTTTAAAAAGAAAAATTAAGCCCTGGTTTATTTACAAACCCAATACTTTTTAAATAATTCTCCCGTTTAAAAGGGTACATTTTTTTGCACAACAAATTTTTTCTTTTGTAACTTTATTTAGTCTTTATTTTTTACCCCAATAAAACAGTAGGCACTATGATTTTTTTTCTGAACGGCTTTATGGGTTGTGGCAAATCTCATTGGGGCAAAGCCTGGGCCGCCAGTTACAAACTTGGCTTTATTGACCTGGATGAAATGATAGAAATTGAAGAGCGAAAAGCAGTGACAGAAATATTTGAAAGCAAAGGCGAAACTTATTTTCGGGCAGCAGAAACAAGGATTCTCAAAGAACTGGTGGAAGTTAAAAATACTATTGTAGCCTGCGGCGGCGGCACACCCTGCTTTCATGATAATATGCAATGGATGAATGAGCATGGTATTACCATTTACCTTGCTGCATCGCCGGAAGAAATTTTACGAAGGCTGATAAATGGGCAGCAGCAAAGGCCACTCATAAAAAAATTAAACAAAGCAGAACTGCTTTTTTTTATCCAGCAAAAAATGAAAGAAAGGGAACCATTTTATAACCAGGCCAATATTATTCTCGAAAGCTCCACCATCACAGACAATACTTTTGAAGAAAAAGTACTTACTTATTAATCACTATTTCCATGTATAAAAACTTTTTAATCACCGCTGCTTTGCTAGCTGGCCTTTCTGTATTACTGGGTGCTTTTGCTGCACACCAGTTAAAGCAAACAGTAGCTGCAGATGTATTGCAGATATTTGAAACCGCCGTTCGTTACCAGATGTATCATGCGCTGGCATTATTTATTACGGGAATATTATATCAATCTTTTCTGGTGAAACAATTGCGGTGGGCAGGCAATCTTTTTATTGCAGGCATTGTTTTATTTAGCGGTTCATTATACCTGTTGTGTTTTATCAAACATCAAAACATACAAGCTTTGTGGGTGGGTGCCATCACACCGTTAGGGGGAGTTTGTTTTATTGCCGGCTGGGTATTGCTGGCATTGGGTATTGCAAAAAAGACTACAGTCTTATAGCATAGTGCAGCGTTACTAATGTGCCATTCTTGTTTTCAATACTGAAATCGATGTGCATTTCCTCCATCCGCCTCTTCATATTTTTTAACCCGTTGGCAAAGCGGCGTATCTTGTCAAAGTCAATACCAATGCCATTGTCGTGAATGTAAAGTGCCATACCATCCGGCACTTTGGTTAATGTGATGGTTACTTCCGTTGCCTGGGCATGTTTCAAAACATTGTTGAGTGTTTCCTTTATCACCAAAAAAACATTCTTTCTTATTTCGCCCCATACTGCAATATCTGGCAGCCCTTCCATAACATTGATGGTGCATTTAACACCGGTATTTTCAAAATATTCCTGGGCATAACTGCGGATGTAGGCAATCATATTTTCCAGCGAATCGTTGCTGTTGTTCATGGCCCAGATAATGGCATTCATGTTATTCAGCAATTCATTGGCCGAGTAAGATATTTTTTCAATTTCGGGCATGCAATCTTTATCAGGCTTCTTTTTAGCAAGTTCACTGTACAGGCGTATGGCAGTAATACCGGCACCCAGGTCGTCATGCATATCGGCACTGATGCGGTTCCTTTCTTTTTGCCTTGCATTCAGTACTGCAAGTTTTGCTTCAAACAATTGTTTTTCGGCGGCTAATTTTAATGCTTCCTGTTCCTGTATTTTTTCAATCAGCTCAATCCTGTTTTTATAAGTAAGCCCCAGTAAAAAAAACATCAGTTCACCTACGATACCCAATTCATAATAAAATAACGGACTCATAAATATATTCCACCTGGGATTGGGGAGAACAAGTAAATAAAATGATACAATGGCAAAGGTTATCAGTAAAGCATTGCCAACGGCAATGTAATTAAGTAGTTTGTTTTTTTGTTTGATGGCCACAATAATATAGACAATGCCAATGGCAAGGGCAGTTATTTTCATGCCATTTTCAAGCAGGTGCTGCAATGGAAAATTTTGTGTAAAAAAATTAAGGAATGTAAACAGCAGCAGCGCCAGCAGTATCAGGCCTTCCTCGTATATAAACAATTTATTCAGTAAAGGAAAGTTGACTTTGGTATTTAAAAATTTTCTTGTAAAAGCGATGTAGAAAATAGTGCCGGTTGCCAGCAGTGCAAATGCCAGGTAGCTTAAAAACAAACTGGCGGTAACACCGGCTCTCTTTTCAAAATAAGTACTGAAAAAAAACAGCAGGAACATGCAGCTTACATAAAGGCCATAGAGTGCAAATTCTTTTTTGCGGCTGAGGGAAAAATTAGCCAGCGAAAAAATGATCATCATCAACAAAACACCACTAAATAAAAAACTAACTGCCTGGAGTGGAGCATTTTTGTGGTAGCTTATTTTTTTATATTTCGCCAGGTAATTTTGTTGAATCAATTGCGGCATCAGGTAATTGAAAACTGTTTTGGTAAAATATAATTCTATCAAATAAGATTGCTTTGTATTAGCCGCTATTTCCAGCGGCTGGTATCCTTCTGCCTGGCTTTGGTCTTCTATTGGCAGCAGGCTGTTGTTGACAATCCTATAGGTTTTGATACTCCTAAAAGAGATACCTGGAAAAAAATTAATGCTGTCGGCAGTGCTGGCTGCATTGATAATGTTGAGTTTTATATAAACCCGTTTGGTTATCCAGGTTTCAGGTATGTGAGATTTTATTTTAAAATCTGCTAAGGGCAGCCATTTTTTTGAGAGAGCCTGTTGCGGTGATACATTGTTGCTGCTGTCAATACATACAAGGCTGTTGGGTAAAAAAACAGAATCTTTAAAAGCAGCCACATCAGTATAAACGATGGTATCTGCCGATTGAGCCTTCAGCAAGTGACTTACTAATGAAAGTAATAAAAGAAGCGTACTGGTTTTCAGAGCTTTCATTGTGTCAAACCTACATCATTTAGTTCATATCTTTTTAGTAAATCTAATTCGACAGGATACATTCAGTAATGGTTTTATTATCTTTGTTTCAATGGCAAAAAAAGTGAAACAGGATAAGGCCGATGCTAAGGGCAGCGGCACATTAAAACAACACAGCGAACCAACAATTGATGTAAAGCAGTTGCTGAAAGATGAACGTACCCATAAAATAACAGGCGCTATCTTTTTACTGGTTGCCTTTTTATTATTCATTGCATTTACTTCCTACCTCTTTACCTGGGAAGAAGACCAGGACAAAGTGTTCAGTTCGGGCAGCAGTTTATTTTGGGGCAGCAATGTAAAAGTGAATAACCTGCTGGGTACGCTGGGAGCTTTTCTATCTCATTTTTTTATTTACAAAGGTTTTGGTGTTGCTTCTTTTCTACTCTGCAGTTTCTTTTTTGTAGTGGGGGTTAATTTATTTTTTGGTAAAAAAATATTTTCTATCGTCCGTAACATCAAATATTTATTCATTGGCCTGGTAATTTTGAGTGTTGCCTTTGCAGTGCTGTTTAACGGCAAAGCTTTTCCATGGGGAGGTGCTGCAGGAAATATGATAAGGACGTGGATGTACCAGGTGATAGGCCAGGTGGGCACATTGGCGGTGCTGGCAGTGGCGGTATTAAGTTATATTATCTGGCGGTTTAATCCCGTATTTAAATTGCCAAGAAAAAAATTGATAGCAGCAGACGATCTGCAACCTGCAATAGTTACGGAAGCTGATACTGCAGAAAACAACAACGAAGAACCGGAAGAAAGCATCAGCAATGAGCAGAAAGGAAATACACTGAATGGAAATGCCGGTATGGTCAATGTGCCTTTCCAGGTAAATGAAATACCCTTGCATGACATTGCATTGGTAGAAAAAGAAGAGGACAAACTAAGCCAATCTGAAAGTAATGAAGTACTGCCGGTAATAAATAAATCAACTAATAAAGCAAAGGAAACAGCGCCGCTTGAACTGGAAATAAAAACAGTGCCTGATAAAAATGCGGAAGATGAACCGGCTCCTGTGCCAGACAGCAAGCATAATAAAATTGGTACGCCTTACGATCCTATTTTAGATTTGAGGGATTATAAATATCCCACCATTGATTTACTGGAAGCACATGGCAGCGAAAAAATTGTGCAGGATGCTGCAGAACTGCAGGCAAACAAAGATCAGATCATCAACACACTAAAAAATTACGACATCAGCATACAGAAAATTTCTGCTACTGTAGGCCCAACTGTTACACTGTATGAAATCATTCCTGCAGCAGGTGTACGTATTTCAAGAATAAAAAATCTGGAAGATGACATTGCCCTGAGCCTTGCTGCACTGGGCATCCGTATCATTGCACCCATTCCGGGCAAAGGCACTATTGGTATTGAAGTACCCAATGCCAAGAAGACAATTGTGAGCATGAAAACCCTGCTCTCTTCTGAAAAATTTTTGAACAATAATTTTTCTTTGCCCATTGCCATTGGTAAAAGAATTGACAATGAAAATTTTATTGTTGACCTGGCAAGTATGCCGCATTTGCTGATGGCAGGTGCTACCGGCCAGGGTAAATCTGTTGGGTTAAATGCCATACTGGTTTCATTGTTGTATAAAAAACATCCATCACAATTAAAATTTGTTTTGGTTGATCCTAAAAAAGTGGAGCTGAGTATTTACAAAACAATTGAAAAACATTTTCTGGCAAAACTGCCCGGCGAAGAAGAAGCGATCATCACCGATACAAAGAAAGTGGTGCATACTCTGAACGCACTTTGTATAGAAATGGATAACCGCTACGACCTGCTGAAAGAAGCCGGTTGCCGAAACATCAGGGAGTATAATGAAAAATTTGCTGCAAGAAAATTGAACCCTGAAAAGGGCCACCAGTTTTTACCATTCATTGTTTTAGTGGTGGATGAATTTGCCGACTTGATTATGACAGCAGGTAAAGAAGTGGAAATGCCCATTGCAAGGCTGGCTCAGTTGGC
Organism: Chitinophagaceae bacterium; assembly: GCA_031371545.1. GTDB lineage: Bacteria > Bacteroidota > Bacteroidia > Chitinophagales > Chitinophagaceae > Ferruginibacter. The sequence goes on along the minus strand of JANMJU010000176.1, from coordinate 42 downwards.
CAGGGCTGTAGGTATTCACCTGATCATTGCTACACAAAGGCC
>JANMJU010000157.1:0-15477 GCA_031371545.1 Chitinophagaceae bacterium | reverse complement strand
CCCAGTGCGTCTTTTTTATTTGGAGCGGTCATAGTTTAATTTGGTGATTTGGAAATTTGGCAATTTGATGATTGGGTTTTCATTGGCAATAAAGGAATTCCATAAATTCAAATGCCTCCATTCATCATCAAATCACCAAATCATCAAATTGGCTAATCAATTCATTACTTTATCTTCCTGCTTAATTTTTGTAAAATTATTTTTTTGTAAAATTTCTTTTGCCAAGTTCAGGTAATTTACGGCGCCTTTACTGTCGGCATCATACAATATTACTGGTTTGCCAAAGCTGGGAGCCTCACTCAGCCTGGTGTTTCGGTGTATCATGCTGTTGAAAACAATGTCTTCAAAATGCCTTCTTACTTCAGCCACCACCTGATTGCAAAGGCGAAGGCGGCCATCATACATCGTCATCAGTATGCCTTCAATTTGCAGATTGGGGTTTAGCCTGCTTTGCACAATTTTGATGGTGTTTAATAATTTGCCCAAACCTTCCAGCGCAAAAAATTCTGTTTGTACCGGGATGGCCACACTGTTGGAAGCTACCAGCGCATTTACTGTTATCAGGCCTAAGGAAGGCGAACAGTCAATGATAATAAAATCGTACTCATCCTGGATGGGTTCTAAAATTCTTTTCAGCACGCCTTCCCGGTTGGGGTAATTGATCATTTCAATTTCGGCACCTACCAGGTCAATATGCGAAGGAATAAGGTCGAGATAGGGCACATCCGTTTTCAGTAATATATCTTTTGCATTGGTTTCATTTACCATGCAGTCGTACAGGCTTTGTGTTACATTGTGCAGATCGAATCCAACACCGGTGGTGCTGTTTGCCTGTGGATCAGCATCTACCAACAGGGTTTTATATTCCAGTACGGCAAGGCTTGCCGCCAGGTTGATTGCTGTTGTTGTTTTTCCTACACCGCCTTTCTGGTTTGCTATCCCAATTATTCTTGCCATGATATTTTTAATACTTTAAAAGCTTAGCTGCTGATCCTGGTGATTCAAAAAAAATTACCATTTTTATTTTCAAAAGGCAATTTTTTATGGTGCCGCCAAAGGTACTGTTTGCCGCCAACTTATAAGCAACAAAGTACCAACAAAGGCTAAACCTCCTGACAGCGTGGCAAATTTAACCATTCGGCATAAAAATGGGAACAAATGCTATCATCAATTGTAATATGAATAAATTTGACGGAATTAAATAACCAAGATGTACACAATCATATCAGGAACAAACAGGGCAGGCAGCAACACACTTAAAGTAGCAAAAGAATACCAACGGTTATTAAAGGAAAAAGGGATTGAAGCCGGACTGCTTTCTTTAGAAGGGCTTAATCTTTTAGAATGGGATAAAAATTTTGAGCGAATTGAAAATGACATCATCACGCCCACTGATAAATTCCTGTTTATTGTGCCAGAGTACAATGGCAGTTATCCCGGGGCATTGAAATTATTTTTTGATACAGGTAAATCACATGCTATCTGGTGGCATAAAAAAGCTTTGATTACAGGAGTATCCACCGGAAGGGCCGGCAATTTGAGAGGGATGGAACATTTGGCAGGAGTTTTAAATCATCTTAAAGTAACCGTGTATCCAGATATGCAGCCACTATCGGTGGTAGATAAATTGATGGATGCATCGGGAAAATTTACTGATGCCAATATTGTCGCAGTAATCAATAATCAACTGGACCATTTCATTAAATGGTACAATTAACAAGGCAGATAATTTTTTTAAAACTGTTAATCTGACCTTAATAAAAAAGCAAACTGCAATTGTCTTCACAAAAATTTTACCTTCACTACTTTTTAAATATCAACCCAATAAAACATTATGCGTTCACCACTCGGCGCTTTTATTTTCATAGTACTTATTTTATTACTCGACCTGTATGTTTTCCAGGCGCTGAAAACTGTAAGTATGTCCAGTTCTTCCAGGACAAAGACAATTATCTACACCTGTTACTGGATACTGACTACATTAGTCATTATCAGTTTTCTTTTCCTGGTGCTTAATAAAAATGACTTCTTTCCGAAGGTATTACGGAGCTATATTTTTGCTATCATCATCGGCATTTTTTTGGCCAAACTGACTACCGTATTTTTTCTTTTAATTGATGATCTGCGGAGGGCTGTTCAGTGGATAGGTTTGAAAGTTATTTACAGCTCAAAGAAAATGGATACTGTGGAAGCAGAAGGAATCACCAGGTCTGTATTTTTAAGTTGGGTAAGCCTGTTGGCTGGTGGTACTTTATTTGGAAGCCTTATTTATGGTTTTGGCAATAAGTACAATTACAAAATAAAAAGGCTAAAGCTGTCTTATGCTAATTTACCTACGGGCTTTAAAGGGTTGAAAATTTTGCAGATCAGTGATATTCATTCCGGCAGTTTTACTGATGCTAATGCAGTGCAGCATGGAGTAGATAAAATTTTGAAAGAGAATGCAGACATCATACTTTTTACCGGTGATTTGGTAAATGACAAGGCAAAAGAAATGGAGGAATACCTTCATATTTTCAGCCAGCTAAAAGCTCCAATGGGTGTCTTTTCTGTTTTAGGCAATCATGATTATGGCGATTATATACAATGGCCACAGGATGGTATTTCAAGGGAAGAAAACCTGGGAAACCTTAAAAAGATGCATGAAATTATGGGATGGCGATTGTTGATGAATGAACATGTCGCTCTAAAAAGAGGTGGTGATGAAATTGCCTTGCTGGGTATTGAAAACTGGAGTGCCAAAGCAAGGTTTCCCAAACATGGCAGAATGGATCTTGCCTATCCCGGAGCGGAAAAATATCCTTTTAAAATTTTAATGAGCCACGATCCCAGTCATTGGGATGCACAGGTGAAAGAAAAATATTCTGATGTTGATTTGATGCTGAGCGGCCATACACATGGAATGCAGTTTGGTGTAAACATACCCGGTTTTCAATGGAGCCCGGTTCAGTACATGTACAAGCAATGGGCAGGCCTTTATGAAGATGGCAAACAAAAATTGTATGTGAACCCCGGTTTTGGTTTTATTGGTTATCCGGGCAGGGTGGGTATTTTGCCAGAGATAACTATCATAGAGTTGGTATAAAATTTTAAAAAAAATACCGGGCAAAAAAGCCCGGTATTAAAATAAACCATGGATTGGTTGAAAACTATCTTTACAGCTTCGTCAACTGTTTAAAAATTCTTCCTTCGCTGCTATTAAACTCAATTAAGTAATTGCCTGCCGGTAATGATGGCAGCTCATTGAGCTGAACATAATTAACTCCTTTATTCATCTGAATATTTTTTGAAAACATTTCCCTGCCACTCATGCTGAATATTTTTACAATGGTATTTTCACTTTTAGCCCAGTCTATATTAATATTTACATAGCTGCTGAAAGGATTGGGCGATAAAGTAAGGCTGTTGCTTTTCTTTAACCTTACTGAAATCACTTTTGAGAGGGTGCTTTTACCATCAATATCAATTTGATTCAGGCGATAGTAAACCAATCCTGCGACCACACCAGTAATATCATCTGAAGTATTGTAGTATTGATCAAGATTACTATAGCCATGCGCTGTTATGGTGCTTACTTTTATAAAATTCTTTCCGTCTGTGCTTCTTTCAATTTCATATTTTTCACAGTTAATTTCCATTAAAGTGCTCCAGGATAATCTTACCAAATTGTTAGGGTAAAGAGCTGCTGTAAATGTTTTTATCGTAATGGGCAACGGACCTCCGAGCGGTTCTAATATGGCAGTGCCATCATCAGTAGATTTTACACCGGCATCTGAAAACCCTGTAATTCTTGCCACATTAATAATGGGAGTAACAGCTCCATTTACACCAGGATCGTTTATAGTAACTTTAAATTCCACTTCAAAACTTTCCTGGGGTGCTAATATACCACCCTGCGTACCATTGGCACCTGTACCAACCCGGAAAACAATTACTTTATCATTCACAAAAAAATCAGCCTGGTCATCACCTGCATTGTCTGTTAAATATGATAAAGGGATAAAACCTGCACCCGAAATTATTTGCATGGAGCCCGGTACATAAGTAACAGACGAAGGCAGGGTATCTGTAACCACACAGAAATTTGCATTACCAATACCGATATTTTTTCCTTTTAATGTATAAGTAAGTACTTCATTTGGTTCTGCTATATTATTATTATTACCGTCTTTTACCAGCTTGTCTAAAATAACAGTAGGCTCGTTTGTTTTAATTTGAAATGTAAACAGCCCGGGAAAATATTGATCAGCCTCGGTACCAAATTCTAACGAAACAGTACTGTCTCCGGGCTGGATGCCATAGCCATTACCTACATAAAATTGATCAATATCAATACCCATTTGGTTGGTATAATTTGGATTTTTTGTTGTTACATGAACACCGGTATCAGAGATGGTGCCATTCCATGGATTGTCAACAGCATTGATGCTGTTTTGAAAACTGGTGCTATTTATTTTTAAGTAATCTAATTTTAAATTGGCATCTCCTTCCCAAACCATGGCACCCATTTTTGCATCTCTTAAATTCATTGGTCCCGATGGTACATTTAAACCAGTAAGTGTAACAGATGAAATTTGTGCAGATCCACCGTTATACACCTGCTGAAAGCCATCATACACCCTAACACTATTGTAAACAGATGCGCCCAGGTTTTCATATACAATCACAATACACCAGCCGGCATAATTGCCGCCACTGCCTGCAGAACCAACAGATGCTGCAACATTGCCTACCGTGTAAGTACCGGTTCCGTTGGTTTGAATAAATGGAGTAATATCTGTGTAAGCCTGGTACTGATTAACGATACTGGTTCCAGTGCCGGTTGTATTTTTATCTAGCTGGGCCGCTGCATATTCTGTGTATGCACTATCGGTACCATACCGGATCTTTATTCTTCTAAAAGTATCCAGTGATAAATCGAATTCACTTTTCTTTACTCTTGCTCCCCAATACAGTCTTGCAAGTTTAATGGTGTTGGTACCAGAGGGTAATGACAGGTCGGCGGATGAAGAGTTTCTTGTGCCTGCACCCGGTCCTGTAGTACCATCAATATCCACATAACGGATATTGGAATTATCATTACCGTAAGTACTGTTGCCATTTGCCCGGTTGTTATTCATCTTGGCGGTATCAGCTACACCCGACGTAATAATGTGCGTAAGTGTATTTCCAAAAAGGGTAGTACCACCCTTGATGTTGTCTGAAAATACTTTGGAGTAGGTTCTAAACTGGGCACTTGAAATCAGTGAAAAAAACACAGCAACTATAAATAGTAATGCTGAATTTTTAATTTGCCTTGGGCAAATTTTGTGCGGAGAAATTGTGTAAGTAGTTTTCATTGTAGTTACTTTTTGCTACGCAATCTCTACTACTGTGCCATTAAGCTAACTAATTGAAAACCGTATAGTTGAGCATGTTCAGCCAAATGTAAAAAATCTATCGAATGGATGAGTGTCTCAAAAATGGACAAGTAAATATGGTGTTTAAATAATAAAGGCTTAGAAAAAAAAGCCTGCCGCTTTGTAGGTAAATTTTTCTTGCATCCTAAATTTTATTTTTAAAAAAAAAGTGCCGAAACAATTTTTTGTTTCGGCACTTTAAGAAAATAATTACTTAAAAAAATTAGTCCCTGTTTTCTCTCATCGGGATACGTTTTCTTCCCTCTGGTCGGCTATCGCTTCTTCCTTCGCCTCTTCCATCTTCACCAGCTCTTTTAAAACCACCATCAGCCTCATTCATCCGAACCTGTCTGCCATTGTATTTTTTACCATCCAAACTTTTAATCATTTTGGCTGCAGCTGCTTTATCTACTTCTACCCAGCTGTTCATGTCTCTCATGTCTATTTTACCAAGTACTTCTTTATTCAGGTTACTTTCATCTAAGATGAATTGCAGGAAACTGGATTTATAAAAACCATCTTTGGTACCCAGGTTAATGAACAACCTTGAATAACCATTGTCTCTTTGCCTTGAACTTCCCCTGTCTCCCCTGTCGCTTCTGCCTGCTGATTCTCTTCCGGCACTGCTGTTTTCACGTTGCCTGTAATCACTACGGCCACTAGCATTCAGGTCATCCGAGTTTTCATAATATTTTAAGAAGTGGCTAAACTCCAATGCTGCCACTCTTTGTAATACTTCTTCTTTACTTACATCTTTAAATTTTTCCATCAGGTCGGTCATGTAAGTTTCATAATCTCCATGAGATACATCAGCCTGCATTAATTTATCCATAAAATGAAAAAACTGTTTGCGGCAAACATCCTTACCACTTGGGGCATCCATTTTATGAAACTGTGCATTTACCATGCGTTCCAGTTGCTTTATCTTAAATGTTTCCCTGCTGTGAACAATAGAAATACAAATACCTGTTTTGCCTGCTCTTGCAGTACGGCCACTGCGGTGCGTATACACTTCCATGTCATCAGGTAATTCAAAGTTGATAACATGCGTAATGCCATCCACATCAATACCTCTTGCCGCTACGTCAGTGGCAATTAATAATTGCAATTGTTTCTGGCGAAAACGGCCCATTACTTTGTCACGCTGCTGCTGAGTAAGGTCTCCGTGCAATGCTTCAATCTCGTATCCTTCCTGTACTAATTTTTCAGCTACATTTTGTGCATCAGCTTTGGTACGGGTAAAAATGATACCATACATGCCAGGTGTAAAATCAATGTAACGCTTCAGAGTTTCGTAGCGGTGATGTGCTGCCACTGTTATGTATTGATGATCGATGTTAACATTGCCACTGTTCTTTTTACCTACGGTAATCTCTTTTGGATTACTCATAAAGTTTTTAGAGATAGCCCTTACTGCAGGCGGCATGGTAGCACTAAATAACCAGATGCTTTCCCTGTTGATGGTATTTTTTAAAACAAAATCAATATCATCTCTAAAGCCCATGTTCAGCATTTCATCTGCCTCATCCAGTACTACATACTTTACTTTTTGCAGATCAATCGCTTTTCTTTCTATCAAATCAATGAGCCTGCCCGGTGTGGCCACTACAATGTGTACACCTCTTTTCAGGTTTCTTATCTGCATGGTGATAGATGCACCACCGTAAACAGCTTCAGTAAATACGCCTTTGGTAAATTTTGTAAAAGTTCCCAAATCATTGGTGATTTGCAAACACAGTTCCCTGGTAGGGCACACAATCAATGCCTGTGGATGACGTTCTGTCCGGTTAATTAGGTTCAGTAACGGTAACCCAAATGCAGCGGTTTTACCCGTGCCGGTTTGTGCAAGGCCTACAAAATCTGTAGTGCCGGAAAGTAAAATGGGGATGGCCTGTTCCTGTATCGGTGTAGGATTTTCAAATCCTAATGAGGTAACAGCTTGTACCAATTCTTCGTTTAAGCCTAAGGCTTCAAATGCATTCATGTAATGTTTTTTGCGTTTACATGATATGCTATTTGCCTGTTGTTGCGCTACTTAAATACTCCTTAAAGAATAAAAAAAACCAGATTCAACAGCCTTTCGGGCACTTCATGCAATACTCGTGATTAATAAATTGCCGCAAAACTAACCTTTTTTAGGCTGATAATTTCATTAAATTAATTCTTATTGTAAAAATATCTGTTTAGCTAACGGTAATTATTGATTAACCGCAAGGCAGAATAAACTGACATGGGTAAACGAAAATACAATGATACCAGTACGGGAATTGATTGTAAATAAATATTTCAAAAAAAGAAAATGTTGGTTGGGTATTTTCAACAAAAGACGGGGTGAAAAAATAACCTGTTTATTTTTTAAATCAATTTACTTTTGCTGTACCATTAAACTAAAACCTTCTTTCCCGGTCTATCTGTATTTTTAATTTACCAAGTTTTGAAATATGCAAAATTTTTTATTACCTGCCTTGTTGTCTTTATTCATATCGCTGAATGTTTCAGCACAACAGCCTGCTGCAGAAAAAGAGAAGGCACTGAAAGATTCAGCCGCCATTATGCAGGATTTGCTGAATTTACTTGACTCCACAGATGAGCCATCCAGTTATGGATTGGTAACATTTGGTATTGGCAACAGGCTTTTCAGTTTGCATAATAACCAGTTAAATGCCCAGCAATCCACCAGTGCCACTCTTGTGTACAACCCTTCCATTGGATATTTTCATAAAAGTGGTTTTAGTTTGTCTGGAGGTGCTTATTTACTAAATGATGCAGAAAAAGGTTTTGGTATAACTCAATATTCATTAACACCCGCCTTCGATTTGCAGGGCAGTGATAAATTTAATTTTGGAGTTTCGTATACCAGGTATTTTGTCAAAGATGAATTTTCTGTTTATTCTTCACCGGTTCAAAATGACTTTTATACTTCCTTTTCTTATAAGAAACCCTGGATTGAACCGGGCATTGCCTTAGGCTATTCCACCGGCGAGTACAAGCAGTCAATCATTAAGGATACTGCAATTAATAATATTCACCGGGTAATTTATGATTCGGCAACTTTTTCAATAAAATCATTTTCTGCGATGCTGTCTGCAGGCCATCGTTTTGATTGGCAGAATGTATTTAAAAAGGCTGATGGTTTTGAACTGTCACCATCTCTTTTACTAAATTTTGGTTCTTCCACTACCAATATTGCCCATAAAACCAATGCTCCCAATTTATTAAAATTATTGACTAAAAAAGGTAAGCTACGCAGGCAGATCAGCAATAATTTTCAGGCAGAATCCTTAGGCTTAAACATTGACTGCAGCTACACTGTAGGAAAATTATCTATCAATCCGCAAATGTACTTTGACTATTATTTGCCTTCCTCGACAGAACAAAAATTTACACAGGTATTTACATTGTCTGTAGGATATTCCTTTTAAAAAAAATCAGTTAACAAAATATTAGAGCATAAAAATCAGGGTTGGCATATTGATTGAATAGTAATACCAAACCAACTTTAAATTTTATGAAAGCATTATTATTATCCGCTGTTTTTGTTGTTTCATTTTTTTCTATTGCAAATGCCCAGTGGTTTCATACCGGGGTAAAGCTTGGCACCAATGTAAATAAATTACAGGGCCAGTCTTTCAGCGATAAATTTACCTATGGCTACAGTGCCGGAGCTTTTGCTGAAATAAAACTGTCAAAAAAATTTATGATACAGCCCGAAGTTTTATTTAACCAAATCAATACAGACACTTCTGATAAATTCAGCCAACTTTATAAACTTAGCCCTTCTGCCGTTTCAAATATCAAATTGAGTTACCTCAGCATTCCCCTGCTGTTGAATTACAAACTTTCAAAAATTATTTCTGTGCAGGCTGGTCCTCAATATGGCATATTGATCAATCAAAATGAAAACCTGCTGGAGAATGGTAAGAAAGCTTTTAAGCAGGGAGATTTTAGTATGCTGGGTGGCGTGCAGGTAAAGCTGGCCAGCATCCGGATATATGGCCGCTATGCCATCGGACTTAATAACCTCAATGATATTGACAACAAGGATAAATGGAAAAATCAAAGCATCCAGTTAGGTGTTGGCTTTGCAATTCTTTAAATGATTTTGAGGTAAACATCCATCACCGTTTGTGCATGTTGTTCGGCAGTAAATTGCTTTGCCTGTTGTAAACCTTTTCTTTTTAAATTATCAGCTAATTCAGTATCGGATGCTATCTGCAGCATTTGCCCTGCAAGTGTTGCAATATCACCTGGTGAAAAATAAAGCCCTGCATCTCCCGCCACTTCAGGCAGGCTGGAAGTATTGCTGGAAATTACGGGCAGCCCACTCCACAATGCTTCCAGCAAGGGAATGCCAAAGCCTTCAAAGTAAGAAGGGTACAGCAGTGCAAGCGCCTGCTGGTAGATAGCAGGGAAGTCAATGCTTTTTGTAAATCCTGTTTCTTTTGCTGCCGGCCGGTCGTTTAAAAAAATTACTTTCTTCTCCAGTCCATTTGCCTGGATATAATTTTTTATTAGTACTTTTTCTTTTTTGCCATCACCAATTACTACGAGCGGAATATCAATTTTATCTTTCAATGCAACCAATGCTTTGCATACTGCAATCAAATTTTTTCTTTTTGTGATGGAGCTTACAAAAAGAAAAAAACGATCCGGCAGCTGGTATCTTTTTTTTACCAAAGCCTTTCCTTCATCACTGATTTTATTTTCAAAAATTGGGTTACAGTTTTGATAACAAACAAAAATTTTTTCTGCCGGGATATTGTAAAAATGAATGAGGTCTTCTTTTGTTTGTTTGCTGATTGCAATCACCGCATCTGCCACCTGGCAGGAATGTTTTATCTTCCAGCGATGGGTATACCGTTCATCAAAATGATAAGTTTCGGGGTAGCGTTCAAAGATGAGATCATGAACAGTGATGACAGTTTTGCCGGATATCTTTTGTATGCCCCGTGGTAATTCATTGCTTACTCCATGAAAAATATTGATCCCTGCTGCTTCAATATCTTTAATCATACTGCTCCTGCGCCACCATCCCGGAAATTTTTTGTCAAATTTATTTTGTGGGCCTGTTACATGAATGTTGTTGAATGAAGTGATATCAAAAAGATCCGTCTGTCTTGGGGTAAATAAATTGTATTCGTGCTGTGGAAATTGTTGTGCAAGGCTCACGATTAATGAACGGGCATAATTACCTAACCCGGTGGTATTTTGAAATGCCCTTTTTCCATCGTAGCCTACTTTCATATTGATGAATCTGCTTAAAATATTTTGTGCAAGATATATAAAACCTTTTCAAACTGCTGCCAGCCTTCCTGTGGGTGCATTTTAAATTGTCGTGCTTTATTTGCGAAGCAAAGAATTAGTGAATGGCCGTTTAGTCGTTGAGCTGGAAACAAATAAAAACGTCTCAACGACTAAACGGCAAAAATTAAATAGCATACTTAATGCTGCGACAATTTGGAATGCACCCTTCCTGCTGCTGTTTGCAGATGAAAAAATTGTACAGCGGATTTTCACTTTTATCTTTTTGTATCTTGTGCCAGTTTTACAAACCTGTATGCAGAAAATTTCGGCCACCATCATCACTTTTAATGAAGAAAAAAAAATTGCTGCCTGCCTGGCTTCCCTGCAGGGCGTGGCTGATGAGATTGTAGTGCTGGATTCTTTTTCTACCGATAAAACAGCAGAGATTTGTAAACAGTTTGGCGCCAGGGTTTATCAGCAGGCATGGCGTGGGTATGGTCAGCAAAAAAATGATGCTGCAGCAAAGGCCTCTAATCAATATATATTGAATGTAGATGCAGATGAATGTTTGTCTCAAGCATTGCAGTTATCAATTCTGCAGGCAAAAAAATCGGGACTGGCCGGAGTATATAAAATGAACCGGCTTAATATTTTTTTTGGATATACTTTAAAACATGGGCTCACCTATCCTGACAATATTTTACGCCTGTACAACAAGGCTGAAATAAAGTGGGTGCCAAGGGAAGTACATGAAACACTGGATGTGCCGGGGAATATGTTTGTAACAAAATTAGCCGGAGACTTAATGCACAAAAGCAAAGATTCACTGGAAGAATTTATCAGCACCATCAATAAATATTCATCACTGAGTGCAGCATCGTACCTAGCGGCAGGAAAAAAAGCTTCCCTGTTTAAAATTATTTTTAGCCCACCCGTTACTTTTATCAACGGCTTTATTTTAAAGCTTGGATTTTTGGATGGCGTGCCGGGGTTTATAATGGCTGTTACTTTATCCATTGAAACTTTTTTAAAATACAGCAAACTTTATCTCTTACAAAAAAATAAAAAACATACCGATTAAATCATGGACAATTCATTGCAACCATTAATTGAAGCCGCCTGGGCCAACAGGGAATTATTAAAAGATAATACTTACAGCGATGCCGTAAGATCGGTAATTGAGGAAGTGGATAAAGGAAGGTTGCGTACTGCAGCACCGGTAGCAGACGGCTGGCAGGTAAACGAATGGGTAAAGCAGGCCATACTGATGTACTTCGGCATTCAGCAAATGCAAACACATACCTTACCGCCTTTTGAGTTTTATGATAAAATGAAATTAAAAAGCGGCTATGCTGCACTGGGAGTAAGGGCTGTGCCGCATGCAGTGGCAAGGTATGGCGCTTACTTGGCAAAAAATGTAGTGCTGATGCCCTCGTATGTAAACATCGGCGCTTATGTAGATGAAGGAACCATGGTGGATACCTGGGCTACAGTAGGCAGTTGTGCCCAGATTGGTAAAGGCGTACACCTCAGTGGTGGCGTAGGTATTGGCGGTGTGCTGGAACCTTTGCAGGCAGCACCGGTAATCATTGAAGATGGCTGCTTTATCGGCAGCCGCTGTATTGTAGTGGAAGGTGTAAGAGTAGAGAAAGAAGCGGTGCTGGGAGCCAATGTGGTATTGACCCAATCAACAAAAATTATTGATGTGAGTGGTGCTGAACCGGTGGAATATAAAGGAAGGGTGCCTGCAAGAAGTGTAGTGATACCAGGCAGTTACCTGAAAAAATTTCCTGCAGGAGAATACAATGTAAGCTGTGCATTAATCATTGGCCAGCGTAAACCCAGCACCGATTTAAAGACTAGTTTAAATGATGCGTTGAGAGATTTTAATGTATCTGCTTAATTGGTTTAGGAATAGATAAGCGTCTTGATCCTTCAGCAGTTTTGTTTAGTGGTTGAGGAGTTTAGTGGGAGCTATTCAAAAATAAAATTGTTGCAATAATTTTTCATGTCATCTATATTTTGATGGGTGTCAAAATTGAAATCTTTTAGCGGCAGGCGTTGTATGCCTGCAATAAAATGAGCAGTGTAACCAAGCTGCTGCAAAAAAATGAATGTTTCAACTGCCTGTTCTCTGCCCACATGACGGGCTTCAATTTCAACCATGATTTTTGGTTTGTATTGCTGCAAAGTTTGTACGCCGCCTTTAAAAATGCGGAGCTCATTTCCTTCTACATCAATCTTCAAAAAATTGGGCTGTATGTTTTTTCTTTTGCAATAAGCATCCAGCGTTTCAGTTTCCACTTCTTCTGTAGCCCTCACATCATTTGTGGCCACTGCTGCCACAATGGTAGCGCCGGGAGAAGAGGTATTCATTTTTTTATGAGAAGGGATGTACAATGTTACTTTTCCCGGAGCATCCGACAGGGCAAGATGTTCCACCTGCAGGTTTTGCCAGTTGAAAAGCTGTTTGATTTTTACAATATAATTATACAGCAGCGACTGAGGTTCAAAAGCAAATACTTTACCCGATAAAGTTACCTGCTGCCGCATAAAATAAAGATAACCGGCTTTGTGTGCACCAATGTCTAACACGGTTTGTCCTGCAGTAACGGAGTTAAGAATATAATCTATGCCGCCTTTATCGTATTTATTTTTATACTGGGTTGCCCTGTGCAGCAACTTTATTTTCTCAATTATTTTCATAATATATTATGTAACCCGTTTGTAAAATTGGCCAAATATACTTTGGTTTTCATGAATGAGATTACGCACAAGAGATCAACTGTATTTGTTGCTGTAAATATTTTGCTGTCAATTTTTTTGTGCAGAAAAAAACTTTATCTTCGCCATCCTGAAAATTTATCAGCAGCCCAGGTGGCGAAATTGGTAGACGCACTGTGTTCAGGTCGCAGCGTTCGCAAGGATGTGATGGTTCGAATCCATTCCTGGGCACTTTTTAAATTTTAAAAGCCTTGATAGTTTTCACTTTCAGGGCTTTTTTATTTTTATAAATTTAGCTGCTTCCAAAAAATTTAAACCCTTAGCCAGCCACGAAAACCCCGGCCTGCATAGTAAGATTCTGCACCGTTGTGGTACACGAAGACAGTGTTGTAGCGACGGTCACAAAAGAGGCTGCCGCCGAGTTTTCTAATCTCTGCAGGTGTTTTTACCCAACTCGATGTTTTTGTATCAAAGGGTACAAGCTTTTGCAGCTCCCGGTATTGTTCTTCCGATAAAAGTTCAATGCCCATGGCTGCTGCCATATCCATTGCGTCATTTTTTGGTTTATTTTCCTTCCTTGAGTCCAAAGCTTCACGGTCGTAACAAAAACTTCTGCGGCCGGCAGGGCTTTCGGCTGAACAATCATAAAAAATATAGTCGCCTGTTTTTCTATCATAATCAACAACATCCGGTTCACCGCCTGTAATTTCCATTTCATTAAGCGACCAAAGTTTTTCTGTACTGGCTTCCAGCTTTGACACTACTTTAGCCCATTCAAGACCTTTATGGCGGTTCATGTTTTTTTCAAAACGGATTTTCAAAACGGAAAGCAGTTCTTGACATTGTTTTGGTGATAGCTCTTTTTTATTTTTCGTTGCCATAAATTGTTATTTTAGGACTGTAAAATGGGTTTTTACACAGTTCATGTTAGGTGAAGTTATTGAGGGGTAAGTTTAAGATCGACAATTTGTAATTCCTCATTACTAGTAGTTTGAATAAAGAAATAATTTGCAGCATTCAGCACGTTAGTCCTTATTAGGACCTTTTGTTGGCTGTAATGCTTCTGTCAGAGTAGTTAAAGTCTAACTATTTAACACCGACTTTAAGTTGTCTATTATATTCGTGAGCGTCAAAACTACCAATGGATTCTTGTATGAGTCCATCTTTGTCAAAATGCCAAAGTTCAAACCCGCTAACTTTTACTTTATTGCCTGTCCCTCCAGGACTGGAATTTGTTCCTGTTAAAGTCCAATGAAATTCTGTTCCATTAGGTTTGGTTACTAAACTGTCCATTGCCACTATCATATCTGGAAAGGCAGTCATAAAACCTTGAGCAACTTTAGTAATAGCGTCTAGTCCGACAGCAGGCGAATCAGCGTTTACTTTTAATGAACCATTAGTCGCAAAAAATGCTGCAACACTTTCTGGTTTTTGGCTACACCAAGCCGCAGAATATTTTTTTCCAAAGTCTGTCAGTTGTTCTTTGTCCATTGTACTATTATTTTTTGTTTCAGTATTTAAAGTGTCTGTTTTTGATTTGTCTGATTGATTGTTGCAGCTTATTATAATTGTCAACGCCAGAAGAGAGAATGTAAATAGGAATAGTTTCGATTTCATTTTTAAATTGATTTGTATTCTTGCCTACTCTTGTCAGTTTTCGGCTTCCCTTTTTTGACAACTTTTAATTCAGTAGGGTGCTCTGTCAGCATTGTGCCTAACTTATAAATATACACAAATTCTTATTCCAATTCCTCTTGCTTATCAACCAAAACAAATATGTTGACTTAAAAATTGCGTTTTTAGATTATCTCTTAAAAATCATTTTTAAATATGGCCATCTTTTATTTGTCCTGCTGCAGCCTCATCCAAAAACCAATGAACCACTCCGTCTTCCGCTTCAATCAATTGTGCAGGATATTCAGTAATATTTTTTTCGCCTTTTAATACATGATAAACTGCTGCTGCTTTTGCTTCTCCGTAAACAAGAAAAGCAATATCATGTGCCTCATTAATTAATGGAGCCGTCATAGTAATGCGGTATAATTTTAATTCTTTTACAAATACCGCACTCACCAAATCTTTCATTTCAAATAAAACCGGGGTGTGCGGA
>JANMJU010000151.1:0-14170 GCA_031371545.1 Chitinophagaceae bacterium | reverse complement strand
GGTACCAATTTTGAAGATGCACAAAAAGTTGCAGTAGTAAAGCAGCAGCTCATCCTTGTAAATTTTTCCGGCTCTGACTGGTGCCTGCCCTGCATGCGTTTACGCAAAGAAATTTTTGAAACAGCCTGCTTTAAAAATTTTGCAGACTCAAATCTTGTATTGGTAAGTGCCGATTTTCCAAGAAGCAGTAAAAACAAATTGAGTAAAGAACAGGTAAAATTAAATGAGGCGCTTGCCGATCAATACAATTCCAAAGGTGTTTTCCCACTCACTATCCTGATGACGCCTGAAGGTAAAGTATTAAATGAGTGGGAAGGTTTTCCTGATGTTACACCCGAAGTATTTGTTCAGCAATTAAAAAAATACAACAATGCCAGAAACTGAAACCATTTCAATAGCCAAAACAATTTTTAAACGTGTACTTAAGTTGATGGGTAACCGCTTTGAGATAAGTGTGGTAGCTGATGAAGATGATGAGGGATGGGCAAACAATTGTATTGAGAGTGCTGTCGGTGAGATACAACGGATAGAAAAGTTACTGACCACTTTTGATGAGAACAGCCAGACCAATAAGATCAATCAATATGCTGGTTTAGCACCAGTAAGGGTTAATAAGGAAGTGTTTGATTTGATAGAACGTTCCATCAGAATATCTGAAATAACGCAGGGGGCTTTTGATATTACTTATGGTTCAATTGATAAGCGGCTTTGGAATTTTGATAAGAAGATGACAGCCCTGCCAAGTAAAGAGGATGCAAAAAAATTAGTGAGGTTAATTGATTACCGCAATGTGATTTTGGATTATCAAAATTGTACAGTGCTGCTAAAAGAATCTGGTATGAGGATAGGTTTTGGCGGAATAGGAAAAGGCTATGCAGCAGAAAGAGCAAAGCGTTTGCTGCAGCAAAATGGTGTAGAAAGCGGTATTGTGAATGCCGCCGGAGACCTTACCACCTGGGGCTTTCAGCCAGATGGCAAGCCGTGGACAATTGGTATTGTAAGCCCCGATAAATCAGATCAGCCATTTTCATATCTCAATATTACCGGCCTGGCTGTTGCTACTTCAGGCAACTACGAAAAATTTGTAATGATTGATGAGGAAAAATATTCTCACACGATTGATCCTAAAACGGGGCTGCCCGTGCATGGGATAAAGAGTGTTACGATCATTAGCCCCAATGCTGAAATTGCTGATGCCATGGCAACACCAGTAATGATAATGGGAGTAAAAGTTGGGCTCGATTTAATTAATCAAATAGATGGAATGGCCTGCATCATCATTGATGAGGAGGATAAAATTTACACAACTGCAAATGTAAAATTAAAATGAAAAATAGAAATCAAATTGTGAGCCTGTTTGCTGTTGGTACAATTGTTATGACTTCCTGTACTACTGTAAAAGAGTATCAAAAAAATAAGTTAAACGATTCAGAAATGACGTTGGGTGCCCGTAAAGTCCAAAAGACAGAAATGAGTTTTCAACTGTACCGTGAAGGTGCATCTGGTGCCAACGGTGGAAAGAATGGTGGCGGATGTGGTTGTAATTAATCAACTTTATAAATCGCATCAGCCAGTTTAAATACAATGAGATCACTAGCTAAGTGCATCTAATTTTTACTTTTAAAAAAAAATATGAAAAAAATATGTTTGGTAGTAGCAGGGCTGTATATCCAGTTGCTGAGCGCTTTCTCTCAATCAATGCCGGCTGGCGATACTTCGCAATACAAAAGCAGAAAGCTAAAGCTGGAAGAGGTAAATTTAGTAAGCAGCTACTATCATCAAAATGGCAATAATGCTGCTGTTACCGGTGGTATTGGCAGTGAAAAACTCACAGATATAGCCAATGGGATTGACTTAAAATTTATTAAGTATGATAAAAAATACCGTTTGCATACGCTTACGGCTGAGCTGGGGGTAGATACTTATACCTCTGCTTCTTCTGACATGATTGACAGTAAAGCTAACTCTTCAGCTTCCTCACATGATATTCGTGTATACCCAGCCGTAAGCTGGTCGATGGAAAATGAAAAGACCGGCAATACAATCGGGTTGAATGCATCTGCATCCAGGGAATTTGATTACCTGTCTTTTGGCTTGGGTACCAGTTTTTCAAAAAAGTCGCAGGATAAGAGCAGGGAAGTTGGGCTAAAAGCGCAGGTATATTTAGACCAGGTATCTTTAATAGCACCGGTTGAATTAAGAACAATTAATACCAGTGAGGGAAGAAGCGATCATGATTATGCAACCACTTCCAGGAATACTTTTAGTGGTTCGTTTTCTTTATCACAAATAGTAAATCAGCGGTTTCAGTTTATGTTGTTATTAGACCTGGCTTACCAGCAAGGCTTTTTGAGCCTTCCATTTCACCGGGTTTATTTTAATAATAATTCATTGAAAGCAGAATCTTTACCAGGCACCCGGTTTAAAATCCCTGTTGGGATAAGGGCTAATTATTTTGCAGGTGATAAAATAATCTTTCGAACTTACTACCGTTTTTATGATGATGACTGGGGGTTGATTGCACATACTGCAGAACTGGAAACCGTAGTTAAGATAACACCCTTCCTTTCAGTATCTCCTTTTTACCGCTACTATACACAAACGGCTGTAAAATATTTTGCACCATATCTTGTTCACCAGGTAACAGATACATATTATACCAGTAACTATGATCTGTCGCAATTTAATTCTCAATTTTTCGGAGCTGGTATTCACTTTGCACCTCTCAATGGAATATTTGGTAATCCACATATCGGCATGATAGAGTTTAGGTATGGCCACTATACAAGAAGTAATTCATTGAATTCAGATATCATCACAATGAATCTCAAGTTTAAGTAAAATATTAAAGCCTCCTGTAAGGAGGCTTTAATATTTTATAACTAATTTTCTGTATCTATTCTACCGTAGTTACTTTTATAATGTTTGTAGGCAAATGTTTGTCAATTGGGGTACTGCCGGTATTCACTACAATATTTCCGGGATTAATAAATCCTCTTTCTTTCAAAATATTCAACTGGTCAAAAAAGATATTGTCAAGGCTTTCTTCTTCAGCATAATAAATAGCCCTTACGCCCCAGCTTAAACTTAACTGGTTGATCAAACTTCTTTCTTTACTAAAAATAAACAGTGGTGCTTTAGGCCTGTAACTGCTAAGCATAAACGCAGTGTAACCGCTTTGCGTCATGCCCACCAGAGCATCCGCATTTACATCATTTGCCAGCTTGCAGGCACTGGAGCAAAGTGCATCACTCAATAATGAAGGCGAGTGTGGTTGCGGTGTCAATATATCATCCCTGTCATAATTGTAAGCATTTCTTTCTACTTCCAAAATAATTTTGCTCATCACTTCCACCACCAATGTAGGGTAATCACCCATAGCGGTTTCACCGCTCAGCATCACTGCATCAGCACCTTCCAGTACAGCATTGGCCACATCTGTCACTTCACTGCGATTAGGTTTGGTGCGTTCCATCATGCTCTCCATCATTTGCGTAGCCACAATTACCGGCTTGGCACGGTGCATACATTTCAGGATAATATCTTTTTGTATCAACGGAACTTTTTCGATTGGTACTTCTACACCAAGGTCGCCACGGGCAATCATAATGCCATCGCTTTGTATAATAATGTCCCTGATATTTTTTAATGCCTCGGGCATTTCAATTTTAGAGATCACTTTTATTTTCGAATTCTTTTCCTTCACCCTTCTTTTTAATTCGTTGATATCATTCACTGTTCTTACAAAAGAGAGCGCTACCCAGTCTAAGTCTTTTTCTAAAATAAAATCAAGGTCGGCAATATCTTTTTCTGTAAGCGAAGGCATTGTCAATGCAGAGTCAGGGAGGTTAACACCTTTTTTGGGGAGCAATGTGCCACCAAGGGTTACACTTATTTTTACTTCTTTATCATTCAGTATTTCTTTTACTTTCACTTCCATTTTTCCATCATCCAAAAAAATGCGTTCACCCACTTTTACATCTTTAGCAAGGTTAGGATAAGAAACATAAATTTTCTCGGATGTGCCTACCAGTTTCTCGGTGGTAAAAATAAATTCCGTTCCCTCTTTTAATTCAATCTTTCCATTCTCTAATTCACCCACTCTTAATTTGGGTCCCTGCAAATCGCCGAGGATGGCAATATTGTATGGTTCGGTTTTATTTATTTCCCTGATGAAATCAATAATGATAGCTTTGTCTTCGTAAGCACCATGAGAAAAATTAAGGCGGAAACAATTCACCCCGGCCTTTACGAGTTCTAATAATTTATCGTAAGTAGAGCAGGCCGGGCCTACCGTAGCAACAATTTTTGTTCTTTTGATGGTGTGCTTTATCCCTGCTTCCCTATCCATATCACTGTGCAGGTATTTGCTGATGTTTTTGCTCATCGGTTTATGTTAGTTAGTTTTTAATAGTTTATAATATTCCTTGTTTATTACCACTTGTATACATTACCCGTATAAAACGAGAAACAAATAAACGAGGTAACCAGAAACATTGATTATGATGCTAATATTTTTACAATCTTCATCCACTCTTCACTGATGCGTTGCTTCTTTTTTACAGCTTCATTTAGTGGGGTATAAAACATGCGGTTGTTTACAATGCCAACAAACACATTGAACCTGCCCTCTCTTAAACATTCTACCGCAGAGTAGCCCATGCGGCTTGCAATCAGTCGATCAAAACAACTTGGTGAACCGCCTCTTTGTATGTGGCCCAAAATACAAACCCTTACCTCCTGCATCGGCAGCCTTTCTTTAATTACTTTGGCTATTTCGTTGCCACCAAATTCATCACCCTCTGCCACAACAATCATGTTTACCAATTTGTGCCTTCTTTCTTTTTCGGCCAACTGATCAATGATATCGTCAATATCAGTTTTACGTTCTGGTATCAAAATATTTTCGGCTCCTGTTGCAATACCGCTGTGCAGTGCAATGTAGCCGGCATCCCTACCCATCACTTCAATTACAAATAAGCGGTCGTGGGCATCAGCTGTATCCCTTATTTTATCAATGGCTTCCACAGCTGTATTTACTGCCGTATCAAAACCAATTGTAAAATCAGTACCGGCAATATCTTTATCAATGGTACCCGGCAGCCCAATGCAGGGGATATCATACTCATTGCTGAATATCTGTGCTCCACGGAAACTTCCGTCGCCGCCAATAATCACTAATCCATCAATGCCATGTTTTTGTAAATTTCCGTATGCTTTTTTTCTCCCTTCAGGAGTAAAAAATTCTTTGCAACGGGAAGTTTTTAAAATTGTACCGCCTCTTTGAATAATATTAGCCACACTGCGGCTTTCCATTTTAAAAATATTATTTTCCACCATTCCGCTGTACCCACGCATGATGCCAAATACCTCCAAACCATTGTAAATGCCGGTACGTACTACTGCCCTGACAGCAGCATTCATACCCGGAGCATCCCCACCAGAGGTAAGTACTCCTATCTTAGTTACCTTTTTTTTCATATCTAAAGAAAAGTAGTGAACCTTAAATATCGTTCAACTTAATGTTTAAATCAATAATAATATTTCAAATTTTAATGGCGCCAAAAATACACATTTAATATTAATAGTTAAATATCTCAATTATTAAATATGACTGGCTGGTGCTTTTTCCTTGTCTGATAAGGCATTCAGCATGATAGTAAATATTTTTTCTTTTAGTTCTTTGGGTTCTATTCCTTCTGATGACACTGGAGGTAAAAAATCCATTGTAAGCTTTGTGGGCAAAAGATAAAATTTTTTATTAATGGGCATTGCCTTTTTGGTGCCGGTTAGTATGCAGGGAATAATGGCTGTTTTTGCATCCACCGCCAGTTTAAATGCACCATCATAAAAAGATTTTAATGGAGCCGAAGTCCTATTACGGGTGCCTTCCGGGTACAGGCACATGTGCATCCCTTTTTTTAATGCCTCCTTCATGCCTTCAAAACTTTTAATCCTGCTGGCAGCATTGTCCCTGTCAACTAATACAGACCCCCGTTTGTAAAATAAACCGAATACAGGCACTTTGGCAAAAGATGCTTTGGCAATAGTTTTATTTCCACCTGGAATGTAGGGTGCAGACAGCGGCACATCCAAAAATGCGTTATGATTATACACCACAACATAGGTGGCTCCTTCTTTAAAATATTTCCTTCCGGTAACTTTTACGGAGCAGCCAATTAATGTGAGCCATAATCTCATCCAGCATCTTGATACCCAAATAAAATAATCCTGCCCTTTTTTTTCAGGAAAAACATAAGAAAGCATTGATGGGATAAAGATGATCAGGAAAGTAATTATAAAACTTATCAAGCCCCAGAAAGCCCATATACGGGCAAAGATTTCAATCCCCCAGTTACCAGGCTGTGGCCTAATAAGAACTTTTTTATTTTCAATTGAATCTTGCATAATTATTTTTTATTCTACCCAGGCTGAGCAGGGATAGTTAAGGGCTAAGTAATTTCCAGTCAATAGGCTTTTTGCCCTGTCCGGTTAATAATTCGTTGGTCTTTGAAAAATGCCTGCATCCAAAAAAACCTTTGTCAGCGCTGAAAGGCGAGGGGTGTGCAGCTTTTAATACAAAATGTTTTGTTTCATCAACCAGCAGCTGTTTATCATGTGCAAACTTACCCCATAATATAAATACAACGCCTGTTTTTTCATCGGATATTTTTTTGATAACAGCATCCGTAAAATTCATCCACCCAATTTTTTGATGACTGGCAGGTTCGTTGACTCTTACGGTAAGAAATGCATTTAATAGCAATACACCCTGCTCTGCCCACCTGGTAAGGTTGCCATATTCAACGGGCATGGCTAGCCCAATATCTTTCTGAATTTCTTTGTAAATATTTACGAGTGATGGTGGTGGCTTAATGCCATTGGGTACAGAAAAACTGAGTCCATGTGCCTGGCCTGGATTGTGGTAAGGGTCTTGTCCCAGTATCACCACTGCTACTTTATCAAAAGGAGTTTGATTAAAGGCATTAAAAATTAAAGGACCTGGAGGGTAAATAATTTTGCCTGCCGTTTTTTCCACTTTTAAATGGGTGACGATTTCTAAAAAATAAGGTTTTGTAAACTCATTTTTCAGTACTTCTTTCCAGCTGGGTTCCATTTTTACATCCATCGGTTCAATTTGAAATTTTCTATTGCTGTAATAATGATGCAATTTCAGACTAAAGCATCAAACTTAATATTTCAAAGCATTAAAATTATTACCAGGGGTTTAAACAGAATTGTATTACTCACAATTAATTTATGCACTGCAAACGGTTGCATTTAAATAATTGAAAGCTGATTAAAATAATTTTCCATTCACACCGTTATTATAAATTAAAATAATTTTGTTTTCACTTAATAAACTATACATTATATGAAATAATCACACTGAAATTTACAGCAAGCCTGACAATTTGAAACGAAGATGATTAGTTTATAATCCGCATTCAAACCTACAGCCATTAAATAGAAAACTTTATCCCTTTAAATTAATTACATATCAATTAGCAAAAAACAATACTGCTGAAAACAGTACAAAAAACCCTTTTATCCAAAAAGTATCCAAGAAAACAATGAAAAAGCTTATCCACTTTATTTTCCTTTTATTATTTACCAATTTGATACATGCACAAAGCCCCGGCCTCGTAATCCGCCCACAGGGAGGCGGCACAGTTACCTTACTTAATCCAAACGGTGATAGCTGGTCATCCACCAGTACAAGCGGCTTCATCAACAACGACAGTACAGAAAGTGAAATACCATTTAAAGGCGTGCCTACTGTAATGACAGAAACGACCGGCGATATAGCACAAGGTCCTACTGGCGGCTTCAGCGATTTGGTAAAGCCAACACCCGGCTATAGTTTTTATGTGTACAGCGATGGAACCAATTTATATTTCCGTATGAGGCTTGGCGGTATAGTAAGCGGTGCAAAAGGCTACAGTATTTTAATAGACGCTGATTCAAAATTTGGTGCAACGGGTGCTGATGCAGATCCCAATTATGTTGCAGCCACCACTAATGTAAATGGTAATGCAGGCTTTGAATGGGAAGTAGTGTTTGAAACAACGAAAAGAGTAGCTATTTATTCTGTTGATGGCTCAAGCACACCAATATTAGCAAATTCATATTCTATTGCCACCAATTCACAGGTATCCGTGGCATTAAGCACCATATCAAACAATCCAGATTATTTTTATGATTTTGTAGTGCCAATAGCTGGCTTTGCAGGATACAGTCCCGTTATTACAGCATCTACGCCTTTGCGTTTTGCAGCAACTACTGTTATGTCTCCTAACCCTGCCACCGGTGGAAATAAATCTGATATTTATGGCGGCACAAATTACACTACTATCATTAATCAAACAGTCCCTGTTACCCCAACACAAATAAACACTTCCACCATACCACCAATAAGAACAGCAGCGCCGGTATTAACCACACCTATTAATTCAGGCACGGTAACGGTACAGGGCACCTGGACAAGAACAGATCCTTCCAACGCAGCAAGCGCTACAATTAATCTATATAAAAATGGTGTGCTTGTTGGCACCACCACCGTATCATCCGGCGGCACCTGGAGCATACCTGGAATTACTTCTGCAGTTGGCGATGTATTTTATACAACAGCACAAGGCAGCGGCGAATCGGTAAGCCCTGCTTCTAATTATTATACAGTCATTGGTTGCAGCACTGCCACCACCACCACAACAACAGGACTTGATTTTACCTGCAGCAGCACCCGTGGCATGATGGGCAACCGCCCCCTGAATGCAGCAGTAATATTGTACACTACTACATCATCAGGTATCAGTGTTTTCAGAACGGATGCTTCATCACCTTATGCCATCACTTATCCCACCACCACCACCTGGAGATACGATGATGTGAACACACAAAGCGGCAGTGCCTGCACCGGCGGTGCGGCAGATATAACAGCAGCACAGTTTTCCATCACCGCCACTCAAAGCGGTCTTTGTCAATCAGCACAGGTTTACACAACTGGTTGTTCACTCGGCAGCACTACCGCAACACCAGTATTAACACAAACAACATTATACCAGGGCAACACTACAGTATCAGGTACCTGCACCAGCGGTGCCACAGTAAGGTATTACAAAAACAGTGTGCTTATTTCATCACAAACAGCAGTTGGTACTACTTATTCATTTACTAATATTTCTCTTTCTGGCGGCGATGTAATTACTGTAACTGCACAAACCACCGGCACCTGCATGAGTGCTGCTGCCAGCAGAACAGTAGTTGTATATACCAACCCTCCAGTTATCAATACAAGCACCAGTGGTACACTCATTGCAGGTGCAACAACAATCACCGGCACGTCTGTAGAAGCTGTTGGTACAGTAATAAGAGTATATCAAAACGGCGTTTTACTTGGTACCACCACTGTATTGGCAAATGGCACATGGTCACTAACGGCAACGGTAATGGCAGGCAGCACTTACTATGCTACTGCACAGGCAAGCGGTGCAGCAGTCAGTGTAGCATCACCAACTGTATCAGTGCAAACAGGCACTACCATTGTTCCCGTTATTACGGGGTCTTATACTGAGAATGCCACTTCTGTAAGTGGTACGTTGCCATTAACACTAACAGGAAAAGTTTATTTATATCTTGATGGAATAAAAATAGACAGCGTAAGTGTAGTAGCCGGTATGGCATGGAGCATACCTGTTAATACAACAACAGGCAATGCCATCTATGCAGGAGGTGTACTCACTACCACAGTACAATCAACCGGCAGTGCAGAAAACAGCACTACTTCCAATGCAGTTACTGTCAGTTGTGCAATTCCAACAACGCCTGCAATTACTCCATCAACAACGGCAGTGTGTATTGGAAGCACTGTAACCTTTACCATCTCTTCTTCACAAAATGGAATTTTATATTCTATAAGAGATAATTCAGACGCAGCAAATCTTGGCCTTTCAAAATTTGGTAATGGAGGAAGCCTTACACTTACCACATCAGCATTAAATACAGCAAGTACATTTACAGCAAGGGTGAAAGCAACTTCTTTTTCAGGTGCCAGTTGCGAAAGCTACAGCACCGCAAGTCTTACAGTGGATGCAGCAAGTGTTGGCGGCAGCGTAAGCAGTAATGCAACAGTATGTACAGGAACCAACAATACTGCACTCACACTTGGCAGCAACACAGGCAGTATTGTAAAATGGCAACTGTCAACAGACAATTTTTCTTCTGTTATCACTGACATCAGCAATACAACTACCGGCCTCACAGCAACTAATTTAACCGCCTCCACTCAATACAGGGCTGTTATTAAAAGCGGTGCTTGCGCCAGCACCAACAGTGCTATCGCTGTTATTACTGTAGATGCAGCTACCATAAGCGGCAGCATTACAGGTTACGGACGTGTATGCACAGGCAGCAACTCTACTGCATTAACGTTAGGTTCTAATAATGGCACTATTGTAAAATGGCAGTCATCAACCGATAATTTTTCTTCTGTAATTACCGACATCAGCAATACCACCACAAGCCTTACAGCAACTAACCTTAGTGCAAACACACAGTACAGAGCCTTGTTGCAAAATGGCACATGTACAGCTGCATATACTTCAGCAGTTGAAATAACAACAGTAGGCAGTGGTTCATGGAAAGGCACAAGCACCGGCGACTGGAACACAGCAGCCAACTGGTGCGGCGGTGTACCTACCATTTCATCCAATGTATCAATACCGGCTGGTGTTACGGTTACTATAAGCGGTGCGGATGCTTTAGCAAATTATGTAAACATTGCAAGCGGCGCTTCTCTCACTTTAAGCGGTGCCACTAATATCACCATTGCAGCAGGCGGCACATTTACTAACAATGGCAGCTTTGATGCAAGTGCAAGCACCACAGGTAAAATTATTTTTGCAGGAGCAGCCACCATCAGCGGCACCACCACTTTTAAAAATATTGATGCCAATGGCGCATTAGATTTTGGAACAGCAAGCACCGTTAGTGGCACATTCACTTTGCAAAGCGGCGGCAGTGTTACCGGCCATTCACCTTTCTACAGTTGCCCCTCATCAACATTATCATATAATACCAACAGTACTTTTTTACGTGGCATTGAGTGGACAACCAGTTCATCGGGTGCAGGCTATCCTGCTAATGTAACCGTTAATGGAAATACCACTATCAACTTTCCTGCAATAGGCAATGGCTATATATGTAATGACTTAACAATTGAAAATGGTTCTTCATTACGTCAGGATTATTCAGGCGGCAGTGCCATACTCAATGTAGGAAGAAACGTAACCATTAATGGAATACTTTCACTCGGTGGCGCAAGCGGCGGCGATATTTATCTTGGCGGAAGCTGGACAAGAAACACTGGCGGCACATTTAATCACAACAACAGAAAAGTAACCTTTGAAGGCACATCCAATTTCAGCGGCAATGGCACAGTCATGTCCACCATCACTGCACCGGCGTCGGCTGCAAAAGATAATGAAGGCGGTTTTGGCGGAGAAAAATTTGCCCATCTTTGGATAAACAAAACCACTGCGGCAGATTCTGTTGTACTGTTAAGTAATATTACTGTTACAAAAGAAATTGGTTTTACAAAAGGAACTTTCAGTTTGCGTAATAGTGATGTTACGATTGTGTCCAACAGCAGCCGTACAGCAGATGTGGCACCTGTATACAATATTGCAAACATAAACATCCGGTATGCAGGTACGGGAAAATTTTACATACAGCGTTTTATTCAAAACCCAACAGGTACCCGTTCGTGGAGACTGCTTACAGCTCCTTTACAGGCTGCTTCGGCACCATCTATCAATGCTGCATGGCAGGAAGCAGTGGTAAATCCTGATAAAAATAATCCGAATGGCAATGCTGGTATTTACAATCCATGGACAGGTTATGGAACACATATTACTGGACCGGGTGGAACTTATAATGCGGCCAATGGTTTTGACCAGGGTACCAATTCTTCTTCTATCCTTTATGCCAATGCAGGTGTTACCGCCTGGGCAACTCCATCATCCACCACCAGCATAAAAATTACTGACCAGCAGGGATGGATGTTATTTGTAAGAGGTGACAGGAGTTTTGTAATTGGCGGCCCCTATGTGTCATCACAAAACAGTACGCTGGAAGCAAAAGGGAAAATTAATACAGGTGATATATTGGTACCTGTTAGTGCAGGTAAGCAGGTAATTGCTAATCCTTATGCGTCTGCTATCAGCCTGCTGAATGTGGATGTAGCAGGTACAGCAGGCAACAGCAGTACCTATTATATGTGGGATCCTAAAATGTTTACTTCTTATACACAGCCTGGTAAATGGGTAACCTTTACAGGTGTAGGCAGTTACTTTGTTCAAACAACGAGTGAGAGCCCTTATACATCCGATGGTACAATCGAATCGGGACTGGCATTTGTAATAGATGCAGCAATCCCGGGAAATATAACTTTTCATGAGAGTGATAAAAAACCTTTGAGCAGCAGTTTGACAGGTATTTCAAATGCAACCGGTGCAAGGCCAATGTCACTCGTTCCAATGTTCCGTACAGATATATATGCAACTAACGGAAGCAACTATACACTAACGGATGGAGTACTGAATATTTTTGATGGCTCATTCAGTAATGCTGCAGATGCAGGCGATGCAAAAAAATTCATCAACTTCAATACCAAAGAAAGTCTGAGCATTTTACGAGATTCTGTAAAACTGGCGATTGAAAAAAGAAGAGATATACAAACAGCTGATACTATTTTTTACAGTATGTCGAAATTTAATGCAATGCCTTACCAGTTCAGGTTTATGGCTGCTGATTTTACGACTGGTATGGAAGCCTGGCTGGAAGATAACTATGCCGGTACCCGTATGCCTGTAAGCACAGCCGGAGCCACCAATATTAACTTTAGTATTACTTCAGATTCTTTATCAAAAGCAGCCAACAGGTTTAGGGTAATATTCAAAATGCCGGGTATTGTATTGCCTGTAACCTTTACAGGCCCGCAGGCCTGGCAGCAAAATAATGATATTGCTGTACAATGGAAAGTGGCGAATGAACTGAATATAAAAGAATACAGTGTGCAAAAATCAATTGATGCAATTCATTTTGAAAAAGTAAACAGTACCAATTGCCCCGGCAATTACAGTGGCAGCCGCATTTACAACTGGCTTGATAAAAATATTACCGACAGTGTAAACTATTACCGAATTGAAAGTAAGGGAACAGATGAAGCGTTGAATTACAGTGCTGTAGTTAAAGTAACACTGCCGGCTGCAAAAGGCAGCATCAATATTTATCCTAATCCTGTTCTGGATGGGATGATTAAACTCCATTTTTCTGCTATGCCAAAAGGGACATACTATATAAAGTTAATAAATGCAGTCGGCCAACCGGAACTTGTAACTAAAGTAGCTTATACAGGTGGCACGGTGATAAAAGAAATCACCGTAGGAAATTCTTTTGTAAAAGGTGTTTATCATTTGGAAGTAACTAATGACATGGGGCTTGAAAGAAAAATAGAAAAAGTTATTTTTAAATAGATTGTTTAGATGAAAAAGAATGGCTGTTGAAAAGCGGCAACTTTTTTCACAAAATATAACAGCCTGCTAATGCAGGCTGTTATATTTTGTGAACCGGATTGGATTCGAAGCAATGATCCTCCCGATTTTAATCGGGATGTACTATCCAACTGAGTGTATTAATGCTTCTATATATTTTCTGCTTTTTTGTTTTTTGATATGGCGTTCTCTTTTTCTTGCTCCAGTCAATTCTGAAAAAGATTCTTTGTAAACCAATATCCATGGGCATCCGGCACTTGTAAATTTTTCTTTTCCCCTGTTGTGTTCCATCAGTCGTCTTTCTATATCGATAGTAGATCCAACATAGTATTTATTTATTTTTTCGCTGAAAAGTATGTAGCAATAAGATGCCATATTGAAAAAAAGCTCCTGATATTTCAGAAGCTTTGTGAACCGGATTGGATTCGAACCAATGACCCTCAGCTTAGAAGGCTGATGCTCTATCCAACTGAGCTACCGGTCCAATAATTTTTACTAAACACAATTCGAACCAATGACTCTCCCGATTAAAATCGGGATGCTCTATCCAACTGAGCTACCGGTCCAATAATTTTTACTAAACACAATTCGAACCAATGACTCTCCCGATTAAAATC
>JANMJU010000150.1:0-13757 GCA_031371545.1 Chitinophagaceae bacterium | reverse complement strand
GGGGATATTGCTCCCAATTTTAAAGCAACCACCTCTTTAGGTGAAATTGATTTCTATGAATATTTAGGTGATTCATGGGGAATTTTATTTTCACATCCTGCTGATTACACACCTGTTTGTACTACCGAACTGGGCAGGACAGCAGCATTGAAAGATGAGTTTGCCAAACGCAATGTAAAAGTACTGGCACTGAGTGTGGATCCGGTTGACAAGCACCTGGGCTGGATCGGTGATATCAATGAAACACAAAATTGCACGGTGGATTTCCCCATCATAGCAGATGACAGCAGGGAAGTTTCTACCCTGTATGATTTTATTCATCCCAATGCATCTGCCACTGCTACAGTACGTTCGCTGGTGATTATTGCTCCTGATAAAACAGTAAAACTGATTATCACTTACCCGGCATCTACCGGAAGAAATTTTGTAGAAGTATTAAGAGTGGTTGATTCACTGCAACTAACAGCTAACTACAGTGTAGCTACACCTGCCAACTGGAAGCATGGTGAAAATGTAATTGTAGTACCGGCAGTAAGTACCGAAGATGCAATTAAAAAATTCCCTAAAGGAGTAGAAGTGATAAAGCCGTATTTGCGCTACACACCGCAGCCTAATATTGACTAAGGTCGGGGCGCTCAAAGCGACCTGAACTGTATAAATTTTAATTTGAGTTTTAGATCAAGGCCTCTGTTCAGCGGCTTTTTTCATTGCTAATTTATGCACTGTAAATACTTCTCTGCAGGGAAATATTGAAGCTTTATAAATTCTTCTTCAACTGCTGTATCAATGCCCGGATGTCTTTAGGAAGTTCTGCCGTTAAATCAAATTCCTGGCCACTGGCATCTTTAAATTTTAATTCATAACTGTGCAGGGCAACCCGGTTCAGTATCGGCCTTTCTTCCTCATCATGCTTGCTTAATTTGTATTTCTTTTTAATGGAAGAAAGCAATACAGGTTTGCCATCGCCATACAAAGGATCGCAGGCAATGGGATGGCCGATATTTTTTGCATGTACCCTTATCTGGTGGGTACGGCCGGTATGTATCCTGAATTTTACCAAAGAAAATTTGCCCAATGCTTCTGCCAATTCGTAGTCTGTTAAAGAAGGCTTGCCTTTTTTATTTACCATCATTACTCCTTTAAGGGCAGGGTGCTCCATGATAGCAGCATCAATGCTTCCAGCAGTTTTTTCCAGTGTGCCATGCACCAGGCCGAGGTAATATTTTTCCATACTGCGGTCTTCAAACTGCTTTGAAAAATACTGGTGGGCTGTTTCATTTTTAGCAAATAAAATAATACCGCTGGTTTCTTTATCCAGGCGGTGAACGGTAAAGATGCTACCATACTTTTCTATCAGCATGTCTTTTAATGAAGGCTCAGATTGTGTCCTGTCGGGGATTGACAATACTCCGGCAGGTTTATTCAAAACAATAAACTGGTCATTTTCAAAAATGATATGCAGGTGATTTTTAGTAGTGGGGCTGCTTTGTGTTGACATAACCGGGCTGTTATTTTTTTACTGGTTCCACTTTTTCTTTTGCAGGAGTTTTTTTGAAAGAGGCATTTAAGTATTTCAACAGCCTTACTTCTTTCTCACTTAAAAAACGCCACTTGCTCCGCTCCACATTTTTCTTGGTAAGTGTGGCGTACATTACCCGGTCCAGCCCTTTTACATCATAACCCATCGATTCAAAAATGCGTCGAACGATACGGTTTCTGCCACTGTGTATTTCAATGCCAATTACTGATTTGTCTTTTGCATCGGCATAAGCCAGCGAGTCGGCTTTTATTTCACCATCTTCTAATTGGATACCGTTTAATATTTTATCAAAATCAGCTTTGGTTAAAGGCTTATCCAGCTTTACTTCATACACTTTGGTGATGTTGTAGCTGGGGTGAGATAATTTTTGTGTTAACTCACCATCATTGGTAAGCAGCAATACCCCGGAAGTATTTCTGTCTAATCTTCCTACCGGGTAAACCCTTTCGGTAGTGGCAGCTTTAATCAGTTGCAACACTGTTTTTCTTCCCTGCGGATCATCGGTGGTGGTAATATAATCTTTGGGTTTGTTCAGCAAAATATACACAAGGTTTTTACTGACAAATAATTTTTTACCGTTAAAGGAGATATCATCTTTTTCCGAAACTTTAAAAGCTGGTTCTATCACAACAGTGTTATTCACTTTTACTTTACCACTTTTAATAATAGTTACGGCATCCCTTCTGCTGCATACGCCGCAGTGAGCTACAAATTTATTCAGCGGCATCAATTCATTAGAAACAGGAACAGGCTTTCCTGGCTTTACAGGCTTTGGAGCAGGGACAGCAGGTGGAGCAAATTCATTGATGATGCTTTTTATTTTATCAGCCTGCTTGAAGTTGGCTTCAATGGTTTTTATTTTATCTGTTTTACCGGCAGTAATATTGGCCGACACCGGGGCGTTCAAAGCAGCTTCCCTGACGGCTTCCCTCAGTTTTCTTTTTTGTTCAAAATGTTTGTCGATAGCTACAGCACGTTCTTTCTTCGCTTTCTTTTTGTTCTGTCTTATTTCTTCTTTAATTACGCTGTTCTTTTTTTTCGGGGCAAATTTTTGAAAATGCGACTGCTTCATATTTGTAGTAGTTTGCTGTTGTTTCAACAGTAGTGAGCCGCTAAGGTAGTATTTTTATCAGGAAGAGTGTTTGTTGGGATTTATTTAAACTTTTGTGGCACCAGCAAAAAGAGGATCACAAATATCAATAATGAAAAAACTGTTGTAATTAAATTTTTCACTGAGATTATTTGTGCAACAGACAGAGAGCGGAAAAAGTAGTTTAATCAAACGGTACTAACCATTTGTTAAGCCTTTAGAAATGGTCAGCAGTGCAACGCTGTTATTGTTATCTTTCAATATGTTTGTTTTCCAGGAAATATATCGGCCCAAAAAGTAATACTTTTGCCATGAATTAAAAGGAATGGTTTTTGACAATAACAAAATATGAAAAAAATAATTTTTATCTCATTTATCTGTTTTACAGCAATATCTATAAAGGCACAAACTGCAGCAATCGATTCAGCAGTTATCGGAAAAGTAACGGTAATAAAAGACAGCCGCCTGGATGTATTGCAGGAGAAAGAAGCTGCATTTAATGAAGCATTGGCAACGGCTGTTAAGTCGTCAAAAGGTTACCGGCTGATGGTACTCAGCACAAACGACCGTTTGCTGGCAATGAAAGTGAGGGCACAATTATTACAGCGCTATACCGACCAAAAAGTTTACATGAGTTTTCAGCCGCCATATATCAAATTAAAGTTTGGAAATTTTTTAACTAAAGAAGATGCAGATGCTTTTAGAAAAGAACTCATCAAAACCAAAATGATTACTAACAATATTTACCTGGTGCCGGAAACAATTGAAGTAAAGCCCGACAAGAATAAAGACAACAGTAGTACAAATTAATTGATGATACAAATAAGCAGATCCCAAAACTATTTCCCGTGAGTGAACCATTAGAGCAGCAAATAAAAAACCTGGCAAAAAAATATGCGGATGAATTTATTGATATCCGCCATCACCTGCATGCCAACCCCGAGTTGAGTTATGAAGAATATGAAACCTCCAAATTTGTTCAGCAAAAATTAGCTTCTTATAATATTCCATTTGAAATAAAAGCTACTACCGGCGTAATTGGTTTGATAAAAGGAAAGAACCCGGAAAAAAGGGTAGTGGCCTTAAGGGCAGACATGGATGCACTGCCAATCATAGAAGAAAATGATGTGACTTATAAATCAACAAGGCCGGGCATTATGCATGCCTGCGGACATGATGCTCACACAGCCTGCCTGCTGGGAGCAGCAAAAATTTTGAGTGAATTAAAAGACGAATGGGAAGGAACAGTGAAATTAATTTTTCAACCCGGCGAAGAAAAAAACCCGGGAGGAGCCAGTATTTTAATTAAAGAAGGCGTCCTGGAAAATCCTGCACCACAAACAATTTTTGGGATGCATGTACATCCGTCATTAGCAACAGGACGGCTCAGCTTCAGGGGCGGCATGGTAATGGCCAGTGCCGATGAAATTTATATTACCATCAAAGCAAAAGGTGGCCATGCAGCACAGCCGCATTTAACTGCTGATACTATTTTGATTGCGTCCAATTTAATTGTAGCACTGCAGCAAATCATCAGCAGAAATAATAATCCGTTTAATCCATCGGTGTTATCCATCACTTCATTCCAGGGAGGAAACACCACCAATGTAATTCCTTCAGAAGTAAAGCTGATGGGCACTTTCAGGGCAATGGATGAAGAGTGGCGTTTTAAAGCACATGCACTGATAAAGAAGCTGGCAACAGAATTGGTGGAAAGCATGGGCGCTGCTATTGAAATTAAAATTGACGTGGGCTATCCGCATGTTTTTAACAATGAAAAGCTGAGTGCTGCTGCCAGTAAGAAAGCAGTAGGCTTCATGGGCAAAGACAAGATAGAAGAAACAGAACTAAGAATGGGCGGCGAAGATTTTGCTTTTTATTCCCATAAAATTCCGGCTTGTTTTTTCCGCCTTGGTACTGGCAATGTAGCCAAGGGAATTACTATCGGCGGACATACACCCACCTTCAACATTGATGAAGACGCCATTGAAATTGGTATGGGCATTATGGCTTTGCTGGGTGCCACCAATGCAGAATAATATTGTGAATGATGGTCTGTGATTCTAAAGTACTCATCATTCACCATTCACAATTGACTATTCACTTAATCATTAAATAGTTTTTATGCCTCCCATCAAAACAGCATTACTTTCTTTTGGCATGTCGGGTAAAGTTTTTCATGCTCCGTTTATCAGTATCCACAAAGGTTTTCAATTGATGGGTGCATGGGAAAGAAGTAAAAAATCTATACAGGAAATTTATCCTGGTGTAACATCTTACCCAACATTAGCATCCATCTTAATAGATGAGGATATTGAACTTGTAATTGTAAACACTCCCAACTACACCCACTACGAATATGCAAAAGCCGCTTTGTTGGCGGGTAAAAATATTGTTGTTGAAAAAGCATTTACCACCACTTTGGCAGAAGCCATTGAATTAAAATTGCTCTCAGAAAAAATGGGAAAAAAAATCAGTGTGTTCCAGAGCCGCAGGTGGGACAGTGATTTTAAAACAGTAAAAAAAATTAAAGACGCCAACCTACTGGGGGAGATAGTAGAAGCTGCTTTAAGCTACGAAAGATTTAAGCCTGTCATTGGCCCTAAGCAACACAAGGAAGCTGCCGGGCCGGGTGCAGGTTTGCTCAACGACCTTGGCCCACATTTAATTGACCAGGCACTTGTTTTATTTGGTATGCCACAAGCCATTTTTGCCAGCGTTC
The DNA here is from genome assembly GCA_031371545.1 of Chitinophagaceae bacterium. Classification (GTDB taxonomy): domain Bacteria; phylum Bacteroidota; class Bacteroidia; order Chitinophagales; family Chitinophagaceae; genus Ferruginibacter. Next base: position 8,405 of record JANMJU010000150.1, on the reverse strand, counting down.
GTACTACAAGGGAAAATTCCAAAGTGGATGACTGGTTTGAATTACAGTTATTTTACTCAGCCTGTATTGTAACACTGAAGTCGGGAATGTTTGTAAGAGAACCCTTGCCTGCATTTATTTTGCATGGTACAAAAGGTTCGTTCATTAAAAGCAGGGGCGATGTGCAGGAAGCAGCATTGCTGGGAGGAAGCAAACCAACTATTGATAATTGGGGAATAGAGCCTGATAAAGAAAGTGGCTATCTGTACACAGACAAAGATGGATTCATTACCAAAGAAAAAATAACTACCGAGCAGGGTAATTATTATTATTACTATGATGAAGTACATAAAGCCATCACAAATAATACAGCTATGCCCGTTACCTGCGATGATGGCATCAATGTGATGAAGCTGATAGAAGCCGCTGTGAAAAGCAATGAAGAAAAAAGGGTTGTGGAGTTATAAAAAAATGATGATTAATAAGTGATTAATTTTTTTATAAAATATTCTTCTGTACCAATCACCTCTTTTGTAAAACCCATTACTTTTAAAAATGCTTCGTGGTTTTTGTTAGCTACTTTTCTATAGATGATGCGTTTAATTCCTTTGGCTACTAAGTAATCTCTTTCTTTCTCAAAAATAAATCGGCCCACTTTATAGTCCCGGTATTTTTGCAGTGTGTAGTTCAGCAATACTTCTGCATCACCATTGGCCGCCACCGTGGCACTGAACATATTGGCAATTACCAAATCACGGGTCACAACAAAATTCAGACGCTGTTGCATTTGCCCTGGTTTAAATTCGGGGAAGTAAACAGCAATATCTTTTTGATAAAACTCCAAAAATTTCTGCGCCATTTTTTCATCGCCGGTAAATTCCAGCATATCAAAATTTTCCTGCCGGCGATATACTTTGATCAAATAAAATGCATTGATGCCAAGCAGTATCACATTGGTAAGCAGTACCGGGAAGGCCTGTAAAACAATGGCGTAAATAATAAAAAATACATTGCCCAGTGTATTGAACCAGCGAAATTTTAAATCATTGCTTACCAGCAAAGCGATGATAAGACACAGCGATGCCAGGTAACCAAAATAAGGTGTGATCTGTTGCAGCATAAACATTTCTTTTATAAGGCTGCAAAGAAAAACTATTTCTTTTTAATGGCGGTGACTGCTTTGCCGGGAAATTTTTTTAAAAACAATGGGAGGATTTTATGCAGACAGATGTGAATTGGCTCATAAATAAAAAGGCAACCATCATGGCCGCCTTTTTACTGCTAAGCATGGTGCAGCTCAGCTTCCTTCAGCTTCGACAAACCCAGGGCAATACCTTCGTCAATTACCTGGTAGGTATTTACGGAAGTGTTGCCTAAGATGGGCTCCAGCAAATTTTTGAGCGAAGTTGTATCAGGGGCTTCCCAAATACAGGTGGCTGCTTTGTGAGAAACATCGGGTAAAAAAGCAAGCACTTCAAAACCTTCGGGGAATTTTCCTCCTGATTGAACAATGCCCAGAAATTCTTTTGGTTTACTAACCTGGTGGTGAACTAAAGCGTACATAAAACAAGTTTTAAATGTAAAAAAAATTGTTACTGAACGCCGTGTACAAATACTGAATATTTGAAAGAACGGGACTGTGAATTTATTAAATGCTTTCAGTGATTGCAAGCCTTTTTTTTGCACATTTTAAAACTTGCTATGAGTATGAAAAATGTTGTGCTGTATTTCAATTAACTGCTTTCTTTTAGTGTGGAAGCAGGATGCTAATTGTAGTAAAGAAAATATTATTACTGCATTCAGTATCAGGTTAGAGTGCTTTAACACTTTTGTTGATAGGTATTTTTTATAGGGGTATAAAGTTTTACGTATCGATGTCAATTAAAACATAAGTTGTTTAGAGAAAGCTTATGTTTTATTACTGCGGCTCATTTAATTTAATAAAGCTTTGAAATTTTATTGCTTTATAATCGTCAATCTTAGCTGCCTTTACAATATCAATTATGTCAATAATATTTTTGGTAGAAGTACTATTAGTATAGATTATATAAAATTTCTGTCTGCCAATATTTGTAGAATTATCTTGTAAAAACTCTCTAAGTTTTTTAATACTATGCAGTGTGTTTTTTTGCTCGTTAAATATTATCGCAATACTATCACCATCAAGCATGAGGCAATGATTAAGTATACTTTTATTTTTAACTACACTGTCTTCTTGTGGTTTTGGGTCAAAGAGTTTTGCAGTGTCAATTTGAAGATATTGAATAGCATTTTGCTGCTTATATTCAGAACAACCTGCAGCAAAGAACAATACTCCTAAAAAAAATAACGGATCATAGTTTTATTTCAAAATTAAGGGTGCAAATAGCTGTTAACTATTATAGTTATGAAATTCTTGTTCCATTTTATTTCATAGTCAATAAAAAAAGAACAAGTTTGGAATCAATAAAATTCGTTTTTTTTTAATGATACTTAGCTACACATGATGCAAATTATCTCACCAGCACTGCATTACCTTTTCTTGTAATCAATTCTCCTTTGTAAGTTTCTCCCTGTGCCATCCATACATAAGCGGCAGGGTCTTGTGGGTTGCCTTTAAAAGTGCCATCCCACCCTTTATCTTTTTGGGTGGTTTCAAATACGAGTTGCCCCAGTCGGTTGTACACCCTGAAATAACGGATGGATTTCATGCCCAGGCTAATTGGCCTCAGTACATCATTCCTGCCATCGCCATTGGGAGAAAAAGCGGTGGGCACATAAAAACTTGGTGGCAGTAAAAAAACTTTTACCCTTACGGAATCAACCCCGGTACAATTTTCCGGGAGCTGGGTTACCGTTAGTTTATAAGTAATATTGTCTTCCGGAGTGGCGATGGCTCTTGCAGCACCATTGTCGCTGAGCCAGCGTGCAGGTTCCCATAAGTAGCGGTCGCCCCCGCTGGCATTCATTTGAATGGACTGGCCTATCACAATGCTGGTATCCCTGCCAAGCCCGGTTTTAGCCAGTACCGGCAAACGAACAGCTACCAGTGTAGTGGCAGTAACAGGTTTGGGGCAGCCGAATGTATCGGTTACAGAAACAGTATAACGGGTATCCACAGTTGGTTTTACAGATATGGGTGCAGCAATGCTGGGGTTGTTTAAAAAACTAACCGGCAACCAGCTGTAGCCGCTGCCGCCGCCTGCCTGCAATGTGGCAGAACTGCCAAAACAAATACGCTGGTCGGGGTTGATGCTGGCAACAGGATAAGGCACTGTCCTGATCCTTACATTATCCCTGCTCTGGCATTTGCCAATATTGCCAATCACATTGTAAGTGATAAAACTATCCAGCGGAGTGGCAATGGGATTTTTAATATTATCACTGTTGAGAAAAGTAGCAGGCGACCATTTGTAGCTGAGTGCATCACTCACTGTTCTCAAATAAAATGTATCGGTACGGCAAATGGCAGTGTCCCTGCCGGCATCAATGGTTACAAATAATTTTACATCTACAAATACTGAATCTTTATTGATGCAACCAAACACATCCGTTAGTGTGGTATAGTAAGTGGTGGGTACATCCGGGCTCACCAAAGGGCTTGCAGCAGTAAGACTACTGATCATGTAATTGGGGCTCCATACATAACTGGCCGCAGGATTTGTTTTTAACTCCAAAGTATCAATGGAGCATATCAATGTATCATTCACCAAATTGGCTTCGGGCAATTCCCTTACCAGCACCTGCACTGAATCTGCTTTTGTGGCAGTACAGCCAGCTACTCCTACCAGCACTTTGTAAATAGTGGTTTTGGTGGGTGATGCAATGGGGTTGGCAATATTTGGATCGCTTAACCCGGTGATGGGTATCCACTGGTACCGAATGCCGCCACTGGCCTGCAGTTGAGCGGTGGTTTGTCCTTTGCAGATATAAGTGGCCGGGCCTGCTTTTGCAATGGCCAATGGTTTTACAATAATGTTTTGCGTAGCAGTAGTAACACATTTTCCCCAGTGAGTGGTTAAAGTATATTGTGTATTAACTGCAGGAAATGCTTTGGTGATTTTTGCTGTGCTGTTTGCCACAGAACCTGCAGGGCTCCACAGCCAGGTAAGGCTGTTGGTATAATTGCTGTTGGCAGTTAGCGTAAGGGTATCATCTTCGCAAATGGAAGTAGCAGAAGCAGTAATGCTGTTGGTAACATTGTTTACAGGATTAACCCTTACAGAGTCCCTGCTTGTGCAGCCGTTATCAGCAAGGGTTACAAAATATTTAGTGGTAACTGCCGGAAAAACTGTTGGACTGGCAGTATTGGCGCCGATGATATTGACGGCAGGTGTCCAGCTAAAATTGCCTGTACCTGTTGCCGTTAGTGTCACCGAATCAAGGCTGCAGTAGGTGGTATCTTTTGGTGTTACTTTAAGCGGTGGATTATCATTGATGGTTACGTCCCGGGTGGTGCTGTCGGTGCAGCCAAAGGTATTGCTCACCACCAGCTTAATGGTGTAAGTGCCTGCACTCGGATAAGTATAAGTGGGATTTTTCTGATTGCTGGTATCATTGCTGGCAGCAGGGTTGCCAAAGTACCAGTGCCATCCGGTGGGGGTGCCATAATTGCTTCTTGTTTGATCTGTAAACTGGACAGGCACTCCTTTGCAATAAGGCGGATCTATATTAAACCCCGGAAAAAATCCAGGATAAACTTTTATCACTACCACATCCGTATCGGTACAATCTGTTCCCCGGTTTACAATCAGTGTTACATTAAACACGCCGGTATCAGGATAAGTAAAAGTAGGATTCTGCACATTGGATGTATCATTTCTTCGTAAGGGTATTCCAAAATCCCAAAACCAGGTTTGTACATTTGCATTGCTGCCGCTATTGGTGAAATTCCTGGTAAAACCATCACAGGTTTTGTCTAATGGATTTGATTTGGCAGAGGGGATAACACAGTCATTTACCGAAAGCAAAAAATCTTTTCTATGTTCTGCTATCACTACGCCGTTTCGCCATTCCCTCACAATTACATTCACCACATACTCCCCGGGAGTAGCGGGAGAAAGCCCGGTTATCAATCCTGTTTGTGGGTTAATAAATGCCCCGGAACCGAGTGGGGACGAGCCAGCGTAGCCGCCAGCATAAGTAACGGTGTTGTATAATGGAATATCTGGTTGCTGATCTAAATTTGAAGCAAAAGATCCTCCATCATACGCTGCAGCAAATTGATAACTGAGTGAATCGCCATCAGGATCATCGGCTCCAAAGTCGAGCCTAATAGGACTGCCTTTACAAACCAGTGTGGTATCTTTTAGTCTTACCACTGCATTTGAATTATGGCCTGCCGGCAATTGTTGTGTTCCCGGAATGATTGTTTCATAAGTAGCACCGGGGATGCTGCTGATTGTTGGAGCATTTGCAACAACATTTAACGTGTTTGCCCTGCAGCAATTTTGATAGCTTAACCGGTAGCCGGCATTGGTATCATCCAATTCAACATTGGCCGAATAGGTATTTACTTTATAACAAATTATTGGATTACTTGTAAGGCAGGGCGAGTAGGTAGTTAAATTAATTCTTGGGTTTTCGGTAAGCGGTAAAGTTATATTCTGCATCCGGTCGAAAGGGGAATTGTTATTGAATATGCCAACAATAACTGAGGTTGGCGGGCAGGCGGTACTGGTACCTGTGCCACAAGGCTGATCACATTCCGTAAATAACCTTAGCGTAACACTGTACCTGCTTTTGCCTGCTGAAGCACCAGCCCCCAGGTAAGTATAATAGAGTTCGCCTCCCACAATATGTGTTGCAAAAATATCGGTAACAGAAATAAGGCACAGTATAGCAATAATAAATATCTTCATCAGCATAAAGATAATAATAAATAGACGCAGAATTATCCGAAAAGGCTGCCTGTTATTTGTACGGATTAAAAAGCGGATGGGGAGTTTTTATCATTATCGGTTACTTAATCCCCGATAAAAAGTTCAACAAAATTTTATTGGCTTTGTCCTCTTCCTCCCACATGCCAATATGTGCAGAGCTGGCGAGTATATGTATATACGATTGTGCCGGAAGGTAACATTGCTGAAGGCTGCTTTGCAATGGCACTGCTGTATCTTGCTCGCCGATGATAAATAAAATTGGTTTGTTGAAATTGGTAAGCACTGCGGTTCGGTCGGGCCGGGTTATCATGGCCTCGTAATATTGTATCAGTGCCGCTGCAGTAAAATCATTTCCCTTTTCAATCAACTCCTCCATTTTTTCAGGTTGCTTTGCTGCATATTCTTTGGTAAATAAACCGGGGATACTTGTTTTTAAAAATGTACCGGCTCCATTCTCTTTAATAAATTCAATTGCTTTTTTTCTTGCCAGTTTTTTTTCCTCACTGTCAGCAAAAGCAGAAGAATGAAAGAGGCCAAAGCCGTTGAAGTATTGCGGATATTTCTCTGCAAAGGCCAATGTAATATAACCACCCATGCTGTGGCCGATAATAGTCCCTTCTGCCAAATGGAATTCAAGGTCGCAGATATCTTTTATTATTTCGGCGTACGTTTCAATATCTGCATTGGGTACCAATTCAGATTGTCCGCTGCCGGGTAGATCAGGAACAATAAGCCGAAAATGGTTTTGTAGAAAATTTATTTGCGGTTGCCAGATACTGCTGTCTTCACCAAAGCCATGCAGTAACACAACTGTTTTGCCCTGCCCGTAAATACGGTAATAAATTTTTTTATTTTGAAAGCTAATTTTTTTTGTAAGCATAACATTTCATTTTATATACTCATGTATTTACTTACACTCCTGAATAAAAGGAGTAAACAAATTACAATGAGAGAACTGTTTAAATGCTGTGGCAAAAAGAACCATGCAAGCAAAACAATGATCATTGCTGATGCGGTAAATGCAACATATTTTTTTACCCATTGTTTCTTACTGTTTATAAAAAAAGCAATCACAGTATGTGTAGGCCATGCCCAGAGTAGATTAAAATTTTCTTTTGTCATAACATGGTCGGTGAAAAACCACATAAAGATTAACAGGATGCCTGTTAGCCCGGTGATAAAGAAAAACAATCCATCAAATCCCTGAAGGAATATTTGTGCAAACTTGTTTTTTAAAAAACTTATTGCAATGATCACAATCAGTAAAATAGTAAAAACAGCTAAAGGCGAAAAAAAAGAGACTTTATAATTGTTTTTGGCAACAGCATACAAATTATTTTTAGACAGCACAAATTGGGGATTGGCACTGTCTATATTTTTCATTAGGTTGTCTGGCAAAAATTCCATTTGTTCAGTTGTCATGACAGCATCACAGGGTTTGCCCAGCAAAAGATCAATGCCGAGTTTGCTCCATTGCTGGTCGTTTCTCTCGAGACAAAAATAAATGGCTTGCCGAAAGGTAGTACCAATGGGCATTGCAGGGTTTTTAGTAAAATCAGAATCGTGATTTTTTTTGAAGATATCCCTTACCCTTGTGGTGCAATTGTCAAAACAAAAATCATATCGGTAATACCGGTTGGCTAACTGGATATTATTATTCAAAAAATTTCGGACTGCTTTTTTTTCTGCGTTGGTTAAATTCAAAACCTGCTCTGTCATGCTTCTGTTTACCGCATGATAATAATCTTCAAAATCCTTAAAATTTTCCATCGAAACGTAATACCTCAATCTGCCTTTTACAAATTTTAAATAGAAATTTTCTTCAAACTCATCAAATGTACCGTAGTTATAAACGGCATCCTGCATGTTGCTGCTGTCTACAATTCTTATTCCGGTATGGCCAAATGTGGTGTATAATTCATCATCAGGAGCACCCGGGCCGCAGGTGATAAGCGATATTCTTAAATGAGCGGAATCCTGTGCCAATACCTGCCCGGATAAAAAACAGACAGGTGCAATGATGCAAATAAATATTATCCGGTGTAAGGTTCTTTTCATATTGATGATACGAAAATAGCTGAATAAAATATATTGTACTGCCCTGCTGTATTTATTATAAATTTCACTGCAGGTTGATGAATAAGATTTTTATCAATAATTTCGCCGCTAACAGGGAATGTAAATTATAAAAGCACCCGGTTGTATTGAGGAAGCGTTAATAAATTTTTGCAGAGTCCAATTGAATTAATTAAATAAATAACATGCTAATAAAGCTGATAAGAAAAACCCTCAAAATATTACCTGCCCCCGTAAGGAATTCTGTTTATTCTTATGGTAACAGGATGTTTAAAACCTCTGTCATCAGGAAGTGGGAAAAAAATGGCCGGCCGGTGCCACCGCCACACCAGGTAAAGCAACAGGCCATTGAACAGTACAGAACTTTATCGGGCAATACAATTTTTGTGGAGACAGGTACTTATTTAGGTGATATGGTTGAAGCACAAAAAAGAAATTTTGCTGAAATATATTCCATCGAAGTGGATGATGCCATCTGGCAGAATGCCG